>NZ_JAPTFO010000034.1:0-43309 GCF_030985515.1 Stenotrophomonas sp. Sm10 | reverse complement strand
GGCGCCCGGCAACCGCAGGAACCCGCGAGGAGATGCGTAGCTGCCGGCCAGCGGCCGGCGCTGCCATTCAGTGTTCAGCGCGGCCATTCGCTGTTCAGCGGCGCTTGCGCGCGCTTTGGGCGTGGTCGGCCTGGATGTGATGCCGGCCAGCGGCCGGCACTACCAATCAATGTTCGGCACGGCCATTCGTTGTTCAGCGCCGCGTGCGCGCTTCGGCCGTGGTCAGCCTGGATGTGATGCCGGCCAGCGGCCGGCACCATCATTCAATGTTCAGCGCGGCCATTCGCTGCTCAGCGCCGCTTGCGCGCTTCGGCCGTGGCCGGCAACGACATGACCCGCGCGGAGGTGCGTAGCTGCCGGCCAGCGGCCGGCACTACCATTCAACGGTCAGCGCGGCTTGCGTGTCCGTTTCGGCTTTGCGGTATCACTGCCGCTGGCGGCGCCATCCTGCAGCGCCTGCAGCCAGGACAAGGTGTCCACATAGTCGATGAAGTGGCGCAGGTAGCCGGGGCTGGTGGCCTGCATCGTGTCCAGCATGCGCTGCACCAGCACCGCCGAGTTCAGCGGGCCGCCGTCAGCCGGGGCCTCGGCGCGCAGCGAGCGGCGCACCTGCAGTTCGCTGCGCAGCTCCGACCATTCGCGCTGCACCTGCTGCAGCATCGGCACCTGCGGGTAATGCGGCAGCGAGCGCGACCCCGCATCGAGGTCGCGCACCAGTGCGCGCAGGCCCTCCAGCGCTGGCGGCTTACTTGGCATCCGGGGCCTTGGGCTTGGGAATCGGCGCGATCTCCACGCGACGGTTGCGTGCGCGGCCTTCCTCATTGGCATTGGAACTGACCGGCTGCTCGCTGCCGAACGCGGCGGCGAACACGGCGTCGGCCGGTACGCCATCGGCGATCAGGGTGCGGGTCACGGTCAGCGAGCGCTGCGCGGACAGCTCCCAGTTGTCGGCGAAACGCCGGTTGCCTTCGCGTACCGGCGCGTCATCGGTGAAGCCGCTGACCATCAGGATCTCCTCGCGGCTGCCCAGGTAGGCGGCCAGCGGTGCCGCCAGGCTGCGCAGCAGCTCTTTGCCTTCCGGCTGCAGCTGGTCGGAGTTGAGCGCGAACAACACGCTGCCGCTGATGCCGATGCGGCCGTCGACCAGCGTCACGCGACCGGCAGCCAGCGGGCCAGCCAGTGCCTGTTCGAGCGTCTGCAGGCGCTTGGCTTCGGCCTGGCGCTGCTTCACTTCCTGGTCCAACCGCTGCGACAGCTCCAGCTGCACCGCGACCACACCCACCAGGATCAGCACGAACGCGCCCAGCAGCACCGACATCAGGTCGCCGAAGGCGGCCCAGATCGGGGCATGCGAGCCGCCATCGACCTCCAGCTCGTCGCTCATGCGCTGCCGGCCTTGCCGCGGCGCGTGGCCAGCTGCTGCAGTTCTTCCATCACTTGCTTCTGCGACAGCAGGCTGAGGTCGACCACCTCGCGCGCCTGTGCCACGTAGTACGCCAGCTGCTCATCGCTGCGGGCCAGCGAGGCGTCCAGTGCGCCGCCAATCTGTTCCAGGCGGCCGGAAAGCGCGGTGGCGGCACTGCCGAACTGCGCGACTGCTTCACCAAAGGTGCTGGCCAACTGGCCCACTTCACCGGCGCTGCCGTGGAGCGCTGCGGCGATGCCGTCCAGCTTCCCGGTCTCGGCGGCGATATGGTCGGTAAAGCGATTGCCAACGCGCTCCAGCAGCTCGGCCGAACCGCCAACCAGCGCGTCCACGGCGGTGCGCTGTTCGTGCGACGCATGGTTGACCGCATCGAGCAGGGTCTGCACGGTGGTCAGCAGGCGGCCGCGTTCTTCCAGCATTGCGTTGTCACGCACCAGACTCTCGGACAGCGTGCTGCGCAGCTCGTTGATGACGTCGGCAGCAGCTTTCGGTGCCGCCGCCGCGGTCTGCAGCAGGGTGGAAACTTCGGCCAGCGTGGCGCTGGCCTGCGCGCGACCGTTCTCGCCGATCTGCTGCGCGGTCGCCGCCAGCGTGTCGCAGACCTGTTGCTGCTGCGCAGCCAGGCGTTCGCCATTGGCCTGCAGGCGCTCGGCCAGCTCGGTGGAAACGTGCTGCAGGGCATCACTCCAGCGCTGCAGGCGCTGTTCGTCGCCAGCCTGCAGTTGCGCCTGCAGGGCGGCGTGGGCCTGCTGCAACTCGGCGCTGACCGCGTCCCAGCGCGCTTGGCGCTGCTGCTCGCGGCTTTCCAGGCTGGCCTGCAGTTCGGCGTGCGCAGTCGCGGCGGCGGCCTGCGCGGCCTGCCACTGCTGCGAGCGCTGCGCTTCATGATCCTGCAGCAGTGACTGGTTGGCGCTGTGCTGCTGTTCCAGTGCCTGCAGCAGCGCCTGCGCACGCGCGTCCAGATGTTCGCTGGCGGCGATCAACGCCTGCTGCTGGCGCTCGGCAAGCGCGCTGTTGAGGGCCTGCTGCTGCTCGGCGGCGGCACGCAAGGCGTCTGCATTGCTCTGTGCATCGGCCTGCAGGCGCTCGCCGATACGCGCGACGAGTGCTTCGGCGTGCGTGCCCTGGCCATCGCTGAAGGCCTGCAGGTGCTGGCGCAGATCACTCACCAGCGCCTGCTGCGCCTGGGTCTGTTCACTCACCACCTTGGCCCAGCTGGCTTCGGTCGCAACGCGGCTGCGCTCGAAACCGTCGCTCAGGCCAACCAGCTGCTGCTGCACGGCCCGCTCGACGCGGGCGTGCAGTGCCTCGCCATGGTGGGCCAGACCGGCCAACGTGGTCTCGGCCATCGGCTGCAGCGCGCCCCCGATGGCGGCGGCACTGGCTTCGGCGCCTTCACGCAGCGACTGCTGCAGCGAGACCGCCAGGCGCTCCTGCAGCGCCTGGCTCTGGGTCAGGAATTCGGCCTGGCCGGCCAGCAGGCGCTCGTTGGCAGCCGCACTGTGCTGTTCAAAGGTGCTGGTCATCGCCTGCAGGCGGTCGACCAGCGCCGGCAGCGCCGCGGACTGTGCCTGCAGCAGGCGCAGCGATTCGGCGCGCTGCCAGGCCTGCGAATACGGGTGCAGGTCGCCGGCAATGGCGCGGTCCAGCTGCTGCACGGCCAGCAGGCGGTCACGACGCAGCAGCGCCGCCAGCAGGCCGAGCATGGCCGAGCTGGCCACGCCCGCGATCGAGGTACCGAAGGCCACCGCCAGGCCCTGCACGGGCGAGGCCAGCGAGCCGCGGATCGCGGCCATGTCGGTCGCGCTCTGCAGGGCCAGTCCGGTGCCACGCAGCGTGTCCATCATGCCCAGCAGGGTACCGAGCATGCCCAGCAGCACCAGCAGGCCGACCAGGTACGGGGTCAGCACCGGTGCGGGCAGGGCGGTGCGCTCGCCTTCCACGCGCAGGCGCACGGCGTTGCGCAGGCCTACCGGCACGCGCTCCAGCCATGGGGCGAGGCTTTCCTTCGCGCTGGACAGGTCATTCAGTGCGGCGCGCAGGCCGTTGCTGGCCTGGCGGTAGCGGTACAGCTCCACGCCGCCGGCGATGTAGCAGGCCGCGATGATCGCCGCCACCGCTGCACCCAGCGGATGCACCGAAACGTAGCCGATGCCGATCCAGCACACGGCCAGCAGGCCGACAAGGAAAACAACGACATGGAAAGCAGTTCTGGACATGGTGTTCCGGTCAGTGGGAGCGCAGGGCGTCTTGCAGCCCTTCGATCGGGTGGAAGCGCAGCTGCAGCTCGGCGAGCAGCAGGGTGCGCATGTCATGGCGGAAGGCCGCGCGCCAGCCGGGCTGGCCGTGCACGCGGTCGAAACGGGCGCCGAGCACTGCCGGCGCCGTGGCCAGCAGGCTGTGCTCGCGCGGGGTGAGGGTCTGTTCCATCACTGCATCGACCTCGGCCAGCCGCGCCAGCTCCGGCGAGACCTGTACCAGCTGGTCGCGCAGGCGGCCGCGCAGGCGCCCGGTGGCGGTCTGGATGGCCTGCTGCAACACCCGGTAGCGCTGGCGCAGCGAGGCGAAGTTGGGTGCGGCAGCGGCCTCGGCCAGGTCCAGCAGGCGCTCGGCCTCGGCGTCCTCACTGATCGAGGCGCGCAGGCTGGCGTGCGCCTGGGCGCAGTCGGCCAGCACATCCTCGACCGCTTCGACGGCTTCACCGGGCTCGGGCAGGCGTCCTCCGAGCGCCCCGGACAGGGCCACGGCACGGCTCCAGTCCACCCACTGGCCGAGGCGATCGGTCAGGGCGGGACTGCTGGCCGGCATCGCGCCGTCGCTGAGACGGGCGAGCAGGCGGAGGAACTCCGGTCCACCCAGGACCGGCTGCGCTGTGTTCGCCATCAAGGGGTGAGGGGCCAAAAACCGTTGATTTTACAACCAGATGACCCCGGCTGGATGAAGGCGGGGCCTGGGGGGCGGTACCCGCAGGCGCGACAAGGCTTAGAATGTCCGGCTGCATCCACCCGTTCGATCCTTGGAGTACCCCCATGACTGTTGCGCAGTTCTACCCGATCGGCACCCCCGGACAGCCCTGGGGCGACGCGGAACGCGCACAGTGGCGGGCCCGCCAGCAGCGCCAGCGCAGCTACCATGATGACGTGGTGGCCGCCCTTGAGCGCCTGGACGACAGCGTTTTCGACGTGATCCAGTACGGCCAGCTGGACTATGCGCCGGACCATTACCCGCTGTTCGCCGTGGTCAACCACGACTGGAACCCGGCGCTGCCGACCGCGCTGATCACCGGTGGCGTGCATGGCTACGAGACCAGCGGCGTGCACGGTGCCCTGCAGTTCCTGGAGCAGCAGGCGGAGCGTTACCTGGGCCGGCTGAACCTGATCGTCGCGCCCTGCGTCAGCCCGTGGGGCTATGAGCGCATCCAGCGCTGGAACCCGGATGCGATCGACCCGAACCGCAGCTTCCGTGACGGCGGCCAGATCGAGGAAGCCGCCGCGCTGATGCGCTGGGTGGCCGAGCGCAAGCCGAACCTGCTGGTGCATCTGGACCTGCACGAGACCACCGACAGCGACCTGAACGAGTTCGATCCGGCGCGCTGCGCCCGCGACGGCAAGCCGTTCGAGCGCGACACCATTCCCGATGGCTTCTACGTGATCGGCAACAGTGAAGATCCGCAGGCCGAGTTCCAGAAGGCACTGATCGCCGCAGTGGCGCCCATCACCCACATCGCCCCGGCCGACGCCGAAGGCAATCTGGTCGGCCTGCCGTTGCAGTCGCCGGGCGTGGTCTGGGGCGAATCCCGTTCGATCGGCGCCTGCGCTGGCTTCACCGATGCGCGCTTTGCCACCACCACCGAGGTCTACCCGGACAGCCCGCGCACCAATCCGCAGGAATGCAACGACGCCCAGGTGGCGGCGGTGTGTGCGGGCCTGGATTTCGCCCTGGCCAACTAAGATCCGGCAGCGCCGCCCTCACCACATCGGGCCGGGGGGCGCGCCCTTGCGCCAGCAGACCAGCACAAGCGCGACTACGATTGTCCAAGTGTAGATCTGGAAGGCAACAGGGTTGCGAAAGGGTGAGAACAGGAACGGACCGCCGAGCAGAAGCGCAAAGGCGATCGCATAGACCACCCAGCCCTGCCACGCGCAGGGCAGTCCCCAGCCCCATCCGTGACTGCGCGCTGTAAACCAGTACTTTCTGTCGGCCATATCCTTTGCCCTGTTGCCAGTAGACCGGTGCCGGAAATGCGCCAAGCGGCCGATCAGGAGCAGCACTCTGCCGGGACCTTAGCAGCGCCCGCCAGGTGCATCAAGATGATCAACGTCATCAAGGTGATAACCCCCCGCGCCCAGCGGTGCCGCGAACCCATCCGAAGGCGACGCCTCGCCAGCAGCCCAGAGCATCGCGTCGCCGCAGCTGCGGACTTCTGACGAGGCTCAGCCTGGCCCAGCAACGCCGGGTCCTCGCTGGCAGCGCGGCAACAGGCGCGCTGACAACCGCGGGCCCGGTAGTCCTCTGGGCCGTCCCTGTGCGGCAACCGGCGAACACATCCAGATCGCGCTGGTATACCGTGCTGCTGACCCCGAACAGGCCCAGCAACGAGTGGAAGACGTTGTCATGGCTGTACGCGCGGTGCAGCGCATTCCCACGCATGCAGGCCAGGTCCAGGCCCGCGTTGTGGCTGAACTCCGTTGAGAACCACATCATCATCGGCACCTGGGTCTGTTCGCGCGGGGCGATGAAGTAGGGCGTGCCATGCAGGTACATGCCGCGTTCGCCGAGCGACTCACCATGGTCGGAGACATAGATCAGCGCAACGTCGCGGTGGGCCGAGTAGCCCCGCAGCAGGCCGATGGCCTCCGCAAGCACCTGGTCGGTGTGCACCAGGGTGTTGTCATAGGTGTTGACCAGTGCCTCGTTGCTGCAGTGCTGGATCTGATTGCTGTCGCAGGTCGGGCTGAAAGCCCGCGACGCTGCGGGATACCGTTCAAAGTAGGTCGGCCCATGACTGCCGAGCTGATGCAGCACGATCAGGGCGTCGCCGTTGATGGCATCGATGCGTGCGCCCAACTGGTGCAGCAGCACGTCGTCGTAGCAGGTGCCGTCGGCGTTGACGCACTGGCCGGCCACCTTCAGCGCAGGCATGTCCTCGGTCGGTACGCGTTCGCACACGCCCTTGCAGCCGCCGTTGTTGTTGTTGCGCCAGAGCACGCTGATGCCGGTGCGCTGCAGGATGTCGAGCACGTTCTCCTCGGTTGCGGCGCGCACGTCGTCGTACTGGCCTCGGGTCATCTGCGAGAACATGCACGGCACCGAGATGGCCGTGGCGGTCCCGCATGAGGAGACATCATTGAAGCTGATGACGCCTTCCTTGCGCGAGAGCCGGGGATTGGTCGCGCGTGGGTAGCCGTTGAGCTGGAAGTTCTGTGATCGCGCGGTCTCGCCGACGACCAGGATCACCAGCTTCGGGCGCGGGCCCGGCGCGCGCTGTGCGTCCATGCCAATCGCGCGCAGCGGTTGCTGGCGGGTGCTGTAGAGACCTTTCAGATAACCGTGGGTATGCCGCACCACGTTCAACGGCAGCACCTGGTCGCGGATGTGGCGGTTGTTGCGCAGCAGTGAGGAATAGTCCTTGTAGAACGCGAAGCCGATTGCCAGCAGTACCAGCAATGACGCCAGAACGCTGACTGGCCACACCAGCAGCGAACGTATCGAACCGGCCCCGCTGGTGGTGCGCACCAGGGCCAGCCCGGCAGCGGGCAGCACGCCCAGCGCCAGCAGGGTCAACAGCAGTGGCAGCGACAGATAGGCGTTCAGTTCGGCCTGGTTGGTCTCGAACACGTTCTGCACCATGCTGCGATCGATCAGCACGTTGTAGTGCAGCATGAAGTAGCTGCAGGCGGCGCTGACGACAACGAGCAGCACCAGCAGCGGCCTGCGCAGGAACGGCAGTGCCAGCAGTGGCGTCAGCATCAGGTTGAACAGGCAGAAAAGCACCAGCGGCAGGCTGGCCAGGAACAGCACGCTGCGCAGGCTGTTGAGGTCGATCAGCCCCCACAGCGTCTTCCAGAGGGCGATGTTTCCAATCGTGGTGAAGAAAAACGCTGCGGCCCAGACCAGGATGATCGGATGGGGCCGTGGAAAACGGAGGCATTGGCGCACGAGCAGGTTCCGCGGAACAGGAGTGCGCGCAGTATCGAAACGGCTTTATCAGGAAGTTGTCAGCCTTGCCGGGCTAGCCCAGCAGGATCACGCCCCACACTGCGCCGACCATCAACAACGCGGTGGTCTGCGCGGCGCTGCCCATGTCCTTGGCGTTCTTGGACAGCGGATGCTGCTCCAGCGAAATGCGATCAACCACGGCTTCGATCGCCGAGTTGAGCAGTTCCACCAGCAGGCTGATGAAGCAGACCGCCAACACCAATGCGCGCTCGACCGCGCTGATGTCCAGTACGAACGCTGCAGTGATCAACAGCGCGTGCAGGAGCAGCAGCTGGCGAAAAGCAGCCTCGCCACGAAAGGTAGCGATGAATCCGTCTCGCGAATGGATCAGGGTGTGGAAGATGCGGCCCAGGCCGGTCTTGCCATGCGGGTACTTGCCGCTGTCCTTGGGGTGCTGCATGCCGTTTCCGCCGTGAAGTGAGCAATCCCCAGCATGTGCACGCGCGTGTCAGGAAACCGTCAGGCGGGCCATTCCAGGCTGAACCGGCATCCCTGCTGCGAGGAGTGCACCGTCATCCTCCAGCCCAGGTGCTCGACGATGCGCTGCACGATGGACAGCCCCAGTCCCTCGCCATTGTGCGGGCTGCCGGGCACGAAGCGCTGGAACTGCTGTGGGTCGATACTGGAGGGCAGGCCGGGTCCGGTGTCGGCGACGGTGAGTGCGGTGTCGTGGAGGGTGATCCTCACTTCGCCCCTTTCGGTGTACTGGCAGGCGTTGCGCAGCAGGTTCCAGATCACGCTGTGCGCCAGATCTGCGTTGGTGTCCAGCACGGCGTCATGCCGGGCATCAAACGCAACGATCACCGGCTTGCCGGAAATCCACGGTTGGCAGCGCTCCATGCAGGATTCGATCAATGGGCGCAGGGCCACCTTGTTGCGCGGCACGGAGCCGGGGGTACGTGAGAGCAGCAGCAGGCAGGACAGCTGGCGCTGCATCTCCTGGGTAGTGCGCAGGATACGCTCCGCGCTGGGGACCAGGTGGCTGTCGGACGGAAGCTGGCAGGCAAGGGTTTCCGCAGCGCCGCCGATGATGGCCAAGGGCGTGCGCAGCTCATGGCTGGCATCGCCGCTGAAGCATTGCTCGCGATGCAGGAACCGTTCGAGCTCATCACTGTGCCGGGCGAAGGCACGGGCGAGTACACCGATCTCGTCGCGGGCGTCCTGACAGGGAAAGGGCTTCCGCCTGCTCTGCACGGCATCGGCCAACTGCGTGATGGGCGCGATGACGTGCGATGCCACCCTGCGACCGATCAGGAAGGCGCCGAGCACGCAGATCGAAATGACCACCGCGGCAAAGGCATTGATCAGGTGTTCCAGGTAGCCATAGGGTGCAGCGTCCTGCAGCAGGTAGTAGCGCTGGCCGCCACTGTCGAACACACGCAGGTGCCACTCGTCGGGTCCTGCTTCGCCGTGGTAGCCCAGGCCGTACTGGCGCAGCACCATCGGCACGCTATGGCTGTCGTACAGCTGGCTGCCCGGGGGCAGGGCGGGGCGCTCGCCACGGGCCAGTGCTGCCTGCAGCTTGTGCACGGCACTGTCCTGGGTCCGGGCGATGACCGCGGCCCTGACCTGGTCGTAGTCCACCTGTTCGGCCAGGACGATGAAGCCCATCGCGCCGGCCATCAGCAGCACGAACGAAATCGTGATGCGGGTACGCAGGGCCAGGCGGCGGTAGAGAGCGGCAGGGGTCACGCCGGCATGCGCCAGCCGACGCTGTGCACCGTGGCGATCAACGTGGTGTCGAAGCTGCGGTCCACCTGCAGGCGCAGCTCATGGATGTGGGTACGCAGCGCGCCGCTGTCCGGTGGCTCGTCGCCCCAGACCAGGTATTCCATCTCCTGCTTGCGCACCACGGCCGGGGCCGCGCGTACCAGGCACATCAGCAGTTTGTGCGACGTAGGCGTCAGCGCGATGCAGCGCCCCTGTCGCCAGGCCTGCGGCGAGCGCGTATCTACCTGCAAGTCCTTCCACGCCAGTACGCTGTCGACCTGACGGCCCTGGGCGCGTCGCACCAGGGCCTTGATCCGCGCATCCAGTTCCTTCAGCGAGAACGGTTTGACCAGGTAGTCATCGGCGCCGAGAGCGAGGCCCTGCACGCGGTCCTCGACCGGATCGCGCGCGGTCAGCATCAGGATCGGCACCGGGTTCTGGAATTCCCGGCGCAGCTTTCGGCACAGCGTCATGCCATCCAGGCGCGGGAGCATCAGGTCCAGCAGGATGGCGTCGTAGTCGTGCTGCGTGGCCCGGCGCAGGCCGCTGGCACCGTCGCGGGCGTCGTCCAGCACGTAGCCGATAGGTTCAAAGAAAGCGTACAGGTTGGCTACGAGCTCGGGGTTGTCTTCGATGATCAGCAGGCGGGTCATGGCGTGCGTCCTTGCGCGTGGCCGAACTGTGCCCGATCCCTGACTGATTGCCAATGCGCATGCTGAATGGTTCGCGGCCTGGGGTCGGCCGCGTCAAGCGACGTTCAATCGGCCGGCATCTTCGGAAACGAACTGCCAGCCGATATCTTCCGGTCTGTCCGAAAAGAACAGGCTCATGTAGGTCGGCTTGTCCTTGTTGATGAGCGAGGCGCGGAATGACTCGACCACGTGTTCGATCGCCGCTGCATCAGCCGACGATGGGCGTTGGCTTGCATGGGCCGGCAGGCCTGCGGCGAGGCACGCAGCGAGAAGCGCGTTCTGGATTCCGGTGGTTCGCATCGTTCATGACGGCCTTCGTAGGGTGGAAGCGCCGCCGGGGCCACGGCTACAGGGCCCCGGCGCGCTCCGCATTCAACGATGCAGCGCGTCGATGATCAAGCCGGTCGCGATCTCCACCAACAGGTACTCGGTGTCGGACTGGCGCACCCAGCGCTGGCCGCGACCCGGATTGCGCAGGTCATAACGCGCGTAATCGTCCACCCAGTAGCGGCGGTCCACTTCGGCCCAGGGCAGGCGGTCGCCACGACGCCAGGCCTTCTTCTGCCAGCCGGGCGGCGGCGCATCACGGTTGTGCGGGCCGCCTGCATGCGGCGGCGGGCCGTTGCCGCGGGCGTGATGCGGCGGGTCAGCGAAGGCGGGGGCCGCAGCCAACGCGGTGGCGGTGGTCAAAGCGATGGCAAGCAAACGTGTGGTCTTCATGGAAGTGCCTCCGTCATGGCCGCAGCATGCGGCACTGTGGCGGGAATATAGGGCAGTCAGTGTGAATGAATACGGGTTTGGGCGGCACTTTTCTGAACAGACGGCGCGGCCTGCAGCCGCTGCCAGGCAACGGGTCACTGGACCCCGCCCGGGGCTGAATCTGTTGCAGCCCAGCCTCCACCCAACGACAGGAAAAGATCCATCTGCCGGTCAATGCGCTCCGCGCGCGAGACGGCCAATGCGGACTCCGCATCTGCCAGCGCGGCCTGGGCCGAAAGCAGGTCGAGAAAATCGATCCTGCCGAAACGGTAGAGCTGCTGCGCCTGCCCGGCGGCCCGCGCTGCATCCCCACGCGCCTGCGCCAGGCTGCGCTCGCGTTCAAGTTCCTGCGTGCAGGCAGAAAGCGCGGTCTCGGTCTGGCGCAGTGCCTGCAGCACGACGCCGTCAAAGGACGCGAGCGCGGTATCTGCATTGGCACCTGCCGCTGCGACGCGGGCCTTGGCCACGCGGCGGTTGGGCCAGTGCCATGACAGCGCGGGACCGATGCTCGCACCGAAGCCGTCGGCCGACAGCAGATGCGCCGGTGTGCCGGCCACGCCCGAAGAGGCGCCCAAGGTGATCTGCGGATAGAGACCCGCCGTCTCGACACCGATCATTGCAGTCGCGGCGGCCAGGCTGCGTTCGGCTGCGCGTACGTCGGGGCGCCGCTGGAGCAGCTGCCAACCATCACCGGCCGGCAGCGCCTGCTCCAGCTCCGGGGGGCCTGGGCAGGCTTCGGCCTCCCTGGGATAGTCCGCCGGGAGCCTGCCCATCAATGCGGCCAGTTCGAACAGTGCGGCCTGGCGTTCCGCCAGCAGGTGCGGTATCCCCGCCGCGCTGCGGTTGACGGCGGCACCGGCACGGCTGACATCGAAGTCCGTTCCGCGCCCTCCGGCAGCCAGGCGTCGGGTTGCCTCCAGGGTGGCGCGCTGCACCGCCAGCACCTGCCGGGTTGCAGCGAGCGTGTGATTTCGGGTGCACACCTGGAGATAGGCCCGGGTGACGGCCGCAGCGACGACCACGCGGACCTGGTCCCGCGCCGCAGCGACGGCCTCGGCGTCCGCGTTGGCGGCTTCGATGCCGCGGCGGATACCGCCTGCAAGATCCAGTGGATAGGAGAGGTGAAGGCCCAGCGCGTACGACTGCGGCGCGGCCGACGCCTGGGTGTAGCCACCGGCATGGATGAGCGTGCCCGACGCATCCACGTCGGCCTGTACGGCACCGCGCGCGCGGTACTCCAGCACGGTAGCGCTGGCGCGCCGGAGGTTGGCATCGGCAGCGCGCAGGTCGGTGTTGGCCGCCAGTGCTTCGCGCACGTAGCCGTCAAGCTGGGGGTCGCCATACAGTTCCCACCACCGATCCGGTGGCGCGTCGTGGCTGAACGATGCCTCGCTGCCCGAGACGAACGCCCGGGCCGCCCGGGGGGAGGCTGCGACGGCATTCGCAGGCAGGTGATAGTCGGGGCCGGATACGCAGGCCGTCATGGGCAGCAGCAGGGCAAGCAGCCCACCGCGTAGTGTTCGCACGCTCACTTGCAGGCTCCCGCTGCCGAGGGTGTGATGGTCACACTCGCAGTGCGACCCACGATCAGGCGGGTATCCGACGGCGCATCATCGATGCGGATGCGTACCGGGATGCGCTGCGCCAGCCTCACCCAGGTGTAAGTTGGCGCCACGGCGGGCAGCAGGTTGTGTGTGCTTGAGCGCTGATCGTCGGCAATGCCGGCGGCGATGGTATCCACGTGCCCGCGGACGTCGTGGTTGTCGCCCATCAGCCGGGCCACGGCGGCATCGCCCTCGGTGATGCAGGCCAGTTTGGTTTCCTCGAAGTAGCCCTCGATGCGCAGGCTGCCGGTGTCGATCAGCGCCAGCGCCTGTGCCCCCGGCTGCAGGTAGTCGCCCGCGTGCAGGTCGAGGTTGGTGATGATGCCATCGGTGGTTGCGCGCACCTCGGTGCGTTGCACGTTGAGCTGGGCAACGCGCTGTTCGGCCCGTGCCTGCGCCAGCGCGGCCAGCTCGGTATCGACCTTGGCGGCGTTGCGTTCGCGGGTTTCCGAAGCGACCAGGTTGCCAAGTGCGTTGTCCCGCGCCGATTCGCGGCGAGCCAGCGCCAGCGTGGCATGCGCGCTCCTGACCGCCGCGTCTGCCTTCTCCAGCGTGGCGGCGAAGCGTGGCTGATCGAGCACCAGCAGCAGCTGGCCGGCACTGACCCGCTGGTTGTCGTGCACGAGCACCTGGGTGACCAGCCCCCCCATGTCTGACGCAACGCGCACCACATCGGCGCGCACCCGGCCATCGCGCGTCCATGGGCGTGTTTCGTAGCGATGCCAGATGGCCAGTGCAGCGACGACGGCAATTGCGAACACTACCAGAGTTGCGCTCCAGCGCCCGATGACAGCAAGCAGGTCTTTCATTTCATTTCTCGAGCAGGGGCGAGAGCTGGATCATCAGCTCCGCCAGGATCACGAACAGGGACAGGCCCACCAGTGGCCACGCGGCGAACAACCGGTACAGACCGAGGCTGGCGAGGAAACGTGAGGTCAGTACCGACAGCGCCAACGCGGCGATGGCCACGGCGAGCAGGCCGGGAATGAGCACGCCATCAATGGAAAGATCAGAGAGCATGCGGTCAGTGCCGATGGGTGAGCGGTGAGGCCAGCAGGTCGCGGCGCAACCCGCTGAGCAGGTGCAGCAGATTCCCTCGATCGGCCTCGGCGATGGCTGTTGCGGCCTCGCGCATGCAGTCCAACAACTTCAGAAGATGGGCATCGACACTGCGTGGCGCGTGGGCGCGAACCCTGAAATGTGCGGCGACGCGTTCGACCAGCGCCGCGTTTAGCGCCCGAACGTGCGGGTCGTCCAGGTACTTGTCCAGTGTGCGGAGTTGGCTGGATGCATGTGCCGCACGAACGTCCGCAAACAATGCCCGCAGCTCGTGTACTGCGCTGGAACGGCCCTGCAACCTGGGAGCGAGCAGCCCGATTCGATCCAGCATGCGGCTGAGCCACGCGTGGCTCGCACCGCCTTGCCCGGCGGCGTGTCGTGCGATGTCCCGACGGATCGACCGCTCCAGCCGAGCGCGGTTGCGGCCCGCATCGGCGGTCTGGAACAGCTGCATGCTGCACAGTGCCACCGTCGTACCGATGAACAACGCAACGCTGTTGTTGAGCGCGCCGACGATGTTGACCGAATTGGTCGCGCCCAGGCCTGCGATGATCGGGAAGGTCAGTACCACGCCCAGGGCGGCCATGATGAAGGGCGGCCGGGCCAGGAACGATCCGCACAGCAGCAGCACCGGCGCGAGCGCGGTAATCAGGCCGGTGATATCGGACAACGCGGGGAAGATCAGCAGACCGTAGAGCAGGCCGACGGCCACGCCGATGCACGATCCCACCAGGTAGCGCATGACATGCGGTGCCGGCGCTTCGATCGTGCCGAACAGCACGCACGCCGTGCCGATGATGGACACCGCCGTGGCGCCCTCCGACCAGCCGGTAGCGATCCATAGAACGCAGCTCAGCAGGATGCCGACGAACGCGCCCAGCGCGCTGCGCAGGGCAAGCCGATGATCCCGGTGAAGTACCGCACCCTGCACATGTCGTGCAAGGCGGGCAGGTACATGCCGGCGCCAGTCGGGCCGGGCAGTGTGCAGCTCCGCTTGCAGTACGCGGCAATCGGCGTGGGCGAGGTCGAGCTCGGTCTGTTGCGCGGCGAGGCCGGCCTGCAGCAGATCGCGCCAGCCCGTTGCATCCATCGCGCCGGCCTGTGGTGAACGCAGCCGGTCGATGGAATCTTCCACCGCGCTGGACAGCATCAGCACGTCCAGCATCCGGTCATGCAGGGCACGCAGGATCTGCACCTGGGCCACGCCGTGGGCGCTGTCGAAGGGCAGGTGGATCGACAGCACATGCAGCTCGAGCAGGTCGGCCGCCACTTTCGAGCGGTCCGTCGCCAGCACCGTGTCCGATGCGCCGGCGCGCATGTCCCGTGTCCATCGTTCCGCGTCATCCAGCACGGCAGCGACCCGTGCGTGCACGCGCATCGAGACCCGGCGCGGCAGCACCAGCGCGTGTATCAGCGTTGCGGCCAGGATGCCGATGGCAATTTCCTGCACCCGCGTGATGGCAATGGTGAACACGTCTCCCGGCACCATCACCGCAGGAAAGCCGATCAGGCTGGTGGTATAGCCGGCCAGCAGGAACGCATAGGCACGCGGCGTGCGGTCGAGCATTGCCAGATACAGGCAAAGCGACATCCAGGTGGCGAGCGCGGCGCTCAGCACCAGGGGTGCATTGGCGAAGCGTGGCACCAGCGCGACGGTGGCGACAGCCCCGCCCACGGTACCGAGCAGGCGAAACAGGCCGCGGCTCAGTGTTGCCCCGGAAAGGGGCTGCGACACCAGATAGACCGTGCCGATCACCCAGAACGGGCGATTCAGGCCGATCCGCAGGGAGACATACAGCCCCAGCGACGCGGCGAGCAGGCATTTGAGCGAGAAGAGCACCGCCTCCTGATCGGTCCTGAGGGCAGGGCTTTTCAACCGGGCGAATGCCTGGAACACGTGGGGACGGGCAGGAGTGGGGGAGTGCATGCGGCTCATCCTAGTGATCGGCCGCACTGGCGAATTTCGCTACAATGACAACCAATCGCTAAAACCGGTCAATGTGAGAATGGCTCGCATTTCGCTCCCCGGCTTTGACCTGGACCCGGACGAGACCGATCGCCCGGCGGTTGCCAGCCGCCTGCAGGTGGCCGAGCACGACGCGGAAATTCCGGTGCATGAGCATCGAAAGGGCCAGCTCATTCTTGCGCTGCATGGGGCGGTGACCTGCGAAGTGGCCAATGCGCTGTGGATCGTGCCGCCCCAGTGTGGCGTCTGGATTCCGGGCGGCATGCCGCACAGCAACCGCGCCACCGCCAACGCGCGCCTGTGCTATCTATTCGTCGAGCCCGGCATCGTCGACCTGCCGGCGCAGTGCGTGACGCTGGCGATCTCGCCGATGCTGCGCGAGATGATCCTGCACCTGGCCGACGCGCCGCTGGACTATCCGCATGGCAGCCACACCGACCGGCTGGCGCGGGTGTTGCTGGACGAGCTGGTACAGATGCCGGCCGAGCATCTGTCGCTGCCGGTCAGCCATCACCCGAAGGTGCGTGCGCTGGCGGCGGCGCTGTCGGCGGATCCGGCAGACCGCAGCACCATCAGCCAGTGGGCTGTGCGCCTGGCCCTGGGCGAGCGCACGTTGACCCGCCTCATCGAACGGGAAACGGGACTGTCCTTCGGACGCTGGCGGCAGCAGCTGCACCTGCTCATCGCCATTCGTGAACTCGCCGCGGGCGCACCGGTACAACGCGTTTCCGAGACGCTGGGCTATGAGTCGGTGACGGCCTTCATCACGATGTTCAAGAAGGCGCTTGGCCTTTCCCCGGCGCGGTACTTTGCGGTGCGCCTGCGTGGGCAGTAGCAGGGAACAACCCGGAAAGCCATTGCCTGGAACGGCTACTTCAAAGTGCCGGAGACGGATTGAATCGCGGCCACCACTGCAGCAGGATCCTCGCGCTGGAGGGTGTGCCCGGTCGCCAGGTAGCGATGCGAGCCGCGCGTGAAGCCCGAGAAGAGCAGGCTATGTCTACAACGGTTTCGGTGATCTGACCGGGCAAGTCAGCCCGGACAGTGGCGCCAGCAGCTTCACCGTGGACGCCGCCGGCAATCGCAAGACGGCTACCGATGCGCGTGGCGTCACCGCCACCTATCACTACGATGCACTCAACCGCCTGATCGGCATCGCCTACCCGGATCCCAATCTGGACGCGGGCTACAGCTATGACGTGGCGCCTGCCGCCTGTGCCGCCGACGAGCGCTTCGCCAAGGGACGGTTGGGGCAGGTGCTGCACGCCAATGGCAGTACCCAGTACTGCTATGACCGTTTCGGCCAGGTCACCCGCAAGGTACAGACCGTCAACGGCGTTGCCAGCACGCTGCGCTACGCCTATAGCAAGTCGGGCCGCCTGACTGCGTTGACCTACCCCGACGGCAGCGTGGCCGACTACGTCCGCGATACCCAGGGCCGCATCAGCCAGATCGGCCTGACCCGCCCCGGCCAGGCCCGCCAGATCGTGGTGAACAACCTGACCTACGCGGCTTTCGGCCCGGCGACCGGTTGGGCCTACGGCAACGGCCGCCAGCTGCAGCGTCCGTTGGATCTGGATTATCGCCCGCAGGCGGTGCATGACCCGGCTGCAGGCGGCCTGTCGCTGGGCTATGGCTATGATCCGGTCGGCTCGATCACTGAGCTGAAGAATGGCGCAGGCTCGACGGTGCTGGCCAAGTACGCCTACGACACGCTGGGCCGCCTGACCCAGACCCAGGACGGCACGACCGGCACCCCGATTGAAACCTATGCGTATGACGCCACCGGCAATCGCACCGCGCTGACCACCTCGGCAGGCACGGCCAGCTACACCTATCCCGCAACCAGCCATCGCCTGACTGCGGTGGATGGCGAGTCGCGCAACCATGACGCGGTGGGCAACACCACCAGCATCGGTGGCAAGACGTTCACCTACAACGATGCCAACCGCATGAACGCAGTGAAGCAGGGCGATGCTGTACTGGAAAGCTACGCCTACAACCATCGCGGTGAGCGCGTACTGCGTACCCCGGCCGGTGGCGCAGCGCAGATCACCTTGTACGACGAAGCAGGGCAGTGGCTGGGCAACTACTCGGCCACGGGCCAGGCGCAGCAGCAGGCCATCTGGCTGGACAACTACCCGGTGGCGTTGATCAACATGCCGGCCACCGGCGTGCCGGAACTGGCCTACGTGCAGCCGGATCACCTGGGCACACCGCGCGTAGTGATCGATCCGGTACGGAATGTCGCGATCTGGGAGTGGAGCAACAAGAGCGAGGTGTTCGGCAACCAGATTCCGAGTGCAGACCCGGACGGGGATGGTGTGGCGTTCGAACTGGCGCTGCGCTTCCCGGGCCAGCAGGCGACGGATGCGAGTGGGCTGTTCTACAACTACCAGCGGGAGTATGACCCTGCGGTGGGTCGTTATTCGCAGAGTGATCCGATTGGGCTCGCAGCGGGGCCAAATACCTTTGGCTACGTGATGGGAAATCCGATGAGTTGGATTGACCCTGAGGGCTTGGAAGTACTTGTATGTAGTCAGCCGGCCTTTGGAGTATCCAACAATCCAATTGATCACCAATGGATTCGTACGGATACAGTTGAGGCAGGCATGGGTGGCACTCGTGGAAACGTACCTGGTAACGACAGTGGAGACATGCCGGGCGATCCCGTGCAGGTGACCAACCATGTCGGTCGTAGCAATGAGCCTGGAGCATCATGCAAAGTGGTTAAAAATGTCGACGAAGCGAGAGTCAATTCCCAGCTTCAGATAGGGAGATCACTTGGTAGGTGGGGGCCTACCAACCATTGCCAATCATTTGTAGCCAAGACACTTTGGAATGCTAGTACAGTCGAACTGCAGCAAGAGCAGAACAAACGATTGCTCAACTCGAAGGTTCCTGGGCTGAGGTAGGTATGAAGAGATACATGACATGCGTCCTGCTGGCGTCACTTTCTTCGGCATGTGCGGATCAGAAGCAGGGCGCAACGACGAATTCGTTCGACGATGAGCGGATAGAATGTGTTGAGCCCGCTCGACTGAAGACCGAGCCGTGGGGAAAAGCGGGCTCTTTGAAGGGGTGCGAGATTGCTGATGGTCCATTTGTCGCCGCAGATGATGGGTATATTCGTATGCGTGGACAGTTTAAGAATGGGCATAAGGCCGGTGTGTGGCGATGGTACGACCGAAGTGGAAATGTCACTAAAGAAGTCAATTACTCACAGTAGTCTTTGCGGGGGAGGCTGGATGCAGTGCCCTGAAGGACATCCCGTGCCCAGATTCCTCACCCCCGACGAGGTCTCCCTCATCCACAGGCTGCTGCCCGAGACGACCGAGCTGTCCGAACGGTTGTTGAAGGATCTGGCGCTCGCCCAGGTGGAGGACGTGGAGGTCGTCGGATTCGGGGGCGTGGTGTTCCTGTCCAGCACGACCCAGGTCTTCGGAAGCGACATTGCCACGGCGATGCTTGCCGATGCCGACGGCGTGCCGGTGAGAGTCACCCTGTGCCTGGACAATCACGATCAGCTCTTCGAGCTGGAGCTGTGCAAGGTGGACTTCTCGCCGATCATCGGCGTCGATCTGAGGAGCGCTTTCAGCTAGCGCTGACGCCTGCTGAAAGCGGTCCTCGCTGAAGGGCGTGGCGCATGCCCTTCACCCTTCGGGCTGCAACCGCCCCACCGCCTGCGCGCACAACGACTGGCAGGCCATGACCAACCCCTCCATCACCCGGTCGCCCACGTACTCTTCCGGTTCGCCGTTCTGGCGGGTGCGCTCCGCCGCCAGCAGCATTTCCAGCACCACCCGCAACCCGGTCAACGCGCAATCGGCGTCGGCCAGGGCGAGGCGGCGGCCGGGCAGCGGGTGACGCTCCGGCCACGGTTGCCCATCGGCCGCCGCACCGGAGCCGATGCGGTGGAGATTGGCAATGAAGGTGTTCCTGTCCATGGCAGGCGCAGCCTGTGGTGAACCGTCGTCGCCGGCGGTGCTGCGGTAGGCGTGCAGATGCGGGAAGTCCGATTCGTTCATGGCAAGGCTCCGTGCAGGGCAATCGGTAGCCGCCACCCATAAAAGTGGCGGGCGGTACGTGGTTCGAATCCGGGTTGGTCCCAAGCCGGTGGGCGCGAACGCCCCCACGCACCGCCCGCCATAGCCGGCAGACGGATTGCCAGCCGGCGCCACGGAATGTGGACGCCGACTGGCAAGCGCAATCACTCAGGACCAACTCGGGATTCGAAACCCGGCCACCCTTTTCCGGTGGCACGCCCATCTGAGCCCCTGGCGCTGTGCAATGCCAATCAGAAGAGTTGCAAACATCACTCGATTGGAGACGCTTTTGACATTGTCCTACGCTGTTAAGCCCCGCCAGTGCTGGCTGGCGTAGCGATCCACCCGCAACGTGCAATCTGCGACAGGGGTCGAGGTTGTCACGGCGAACGGGACGGGCGGGGAGGGCCTATCACGACAGGCGGTGCCAATTCAGGCTGCGTGCCTCCCGGGTTGACGCTTTCAACGCCCCAGCGCACTCTGCGGGTTGGGGTCGACAACCCGTTCAGGGGCAGGGCTGCAGGGTGGTACCAGGAGGCGGAACAGCGATGAGCCAACTCACCGACAGCTTCGGACGCAGCTTTCCGTACCTGCGCTTGTCGCTCACCGAAGCCTGCAACTTCCGGTGCAGCTACTGCCTTCCCGACGGGTACCAGGCCGACGGCCGCCCGCGTTTCCTGCAGGTGGATGAGATCGGCCGCTTGGTGCGGGCCTTTGCCGCGCTGGGCATGAGCAAGATCCGCCTGACCGGCGGCGAGCCCAGCCTGCGCAAGGATCTGGACGAGATCATCGCCACCGTGGCGGCGGTTCCGGGCATCCGCAAGGTGGCCATCACCACCAATGGCACGCTGCTGCCGAGGCGCCTGCCGGGCTGGCACCGCGCCGGCCTGACCGCGCTGAACGTGAGCATGGACAGCCTGCAGCGCGAACGCTTCAGGACCATCACCGGGCATGACCGCCTGCCGGAGATCCAGCAGGGCCTGGCCCTGGCGCAGGCGTTGGGCCTGCCGGCGATCAAGCTCAACGCGGTGCTGCTGCGCGGCCTGAATGACGACGAGCTCCCGCAGTGGATGGAGTACCTGCGCGATCGCCCCTTCAGCGTGCGCTTCATCGAACTGATGCGCACCGGCGACAACGAAGCCTATTTCCAGCGCCACCACCTGCGCGCCGATCGGGTGATCGAGCAGCTGCTGGCCGCTGGCTGGCACGAGCGCCCGCGCGCCGCCGATGCCGGCCCGGCGCGCGAGTTCAGCCACCCTGACCATCGCGGCAGCATCGGCATCATCGCGCCGTATTCGCGTGACTTCTGCAAGGGCTGCAACCGCCTGCGGGTGACCGCCAAGGGCGACCTGCGGCTGTGCCTGTTCGGCGAGTTCGGCGTTCCGCTGCGCCCGCTGCTGCAGCGCGACGAGGACCACGACGCGCTGCTGGCACGCATCACCACCCAGCTTGGCCTGAAAGCGGCCGGGCATGGACTGCACCAGGGCCAGACCGGGCTGACCCCGCACCTGGCCTCGATCGGAGGATGAGCAACACGATGAGTGGGGAATTGAACACGGCCTTCCACATGGCCGATGTGCGCAACAAGCGCATCAGCCGCCGCCGTGCGGTGGCGGTGGGCGAGCTGCATGCCGGTCCAGTGGCCTATCCGCTGATTGTCGAGCGCCGCCTGCCCAAGGGCGATGCGCTGGTGATGGCCGAGATAGCCGGCCTGCAGGGCGCGAAGATGGCCTCGATGCTGATGCCGCTGTGCCATCCGTTGCCGCTGGAGCTGGTGCAGGTGTTCTGCGCGCCGGTGCCGGAACGGCAGGCGATCCGCGTGTGGTGCGAGTGCGCCAGCGAGGCACGCACCGGCGTCGAGATGGAGGCACTGGCCGGCGTCAACGCGGCGCTGCTGACCCTGTACGACCTGAGCAAGCCGGTGGAGCCGGCCCTGCGCATCGAAGGCATCCGCCTGCTGTTCAAGGAAGGCGGCAAGCGTGGTGTGTGGCTGCACCCGGACGGCATGGACGAGGCCGAGCGTGAGCGTTTCAACCCGCGTGCGCCAAAGGGGTTGGAGGGCGCGGCCTGCGCGGTGATCACACTGAGTGATCGCGCCAGTGAAGGCACTTATGAAGATGTCTCCGGCCCGACCCTGGTGACCGGGCTGAAAAAGCTGGGTGGCGAGGTGGTGGCCGCCGAAGTGCTGCCCGATGGCATCGAGCCGTTGGCAGGCCGCCTGCAGGCCTTGGCCGCCGAGGGCGTGCGCCTGTGCCTGTGTACCGGCGGTACCGGGCTGGGCCCGCGCGACCTGACTCCGGAGGCGCTGCGTTCGTTGAATGCGCGGCCGGTGCATGGCCTGGCGCAGATGGTGCGGGCACTGAGTGCACAGCACACGCCGATGGCCTGGCTGAGCCGCGCCGAGGTGGTGCAGCTGGGCAACATGCTGGTGTTCGCGCTGCCGGGCAGCCCAAAGGCGGCGGCGCAGTGCCTCGATATTCTGGCGCCGGTGCTGGGCCACGCCTTGGCCATGGTCGATGGCGGTGGCCACTGATGATTGCCTACAGCGAGGCCTTGCAGCGCCTGCTGGACGCGGCTACGCCGCTGCCGGCCGAACGCCTGCCGCTGCACGAGGCCGCGGGCCGCACGCTGGCCCGTGACATCCACAGCGCACAGTCGCTGCCGCCGTTCGACAATTCGGCGATGGACGGCTTCGCGCTGCGCGCCAACGGCGCGACGTTCGAGGCCGGCACCGAATTTGCCGTGCAGGGTTGGCAGGCGGCCGGCGATGCTGGCGCCGAAGGCGGCGAGGGTGCCTGGGAAATCATGACCGGGGCACGCATGCCGGTTGGGCTGGATACGGTGGTGCCGGTCGAGAACGTGGAGATCCTCGCCAGCGAGGATGGCCGCCCGACCCGCATTGCCCTGAAGGCATTGGTGAAGCCGGGCCAGAACGTGCGCCTGCGCGGCGAGGATGTAAGCGACGGCGAGCGCGTGCTGCAGGCCGGGCAGGTGCTGGACATCAACGCGCGCACCCTGCTGCATGCC
Source organism: Stenotrophomonas sp. Sm10 (assembly GCF_030985515.1). NCBI lineage: Bacteria > Pseudomonadati > Pseudomonadota > Gammaproteobacteria > Lysobacterales > Lysobacteraceae > Stenotrophomonas > Stenotrophomonas sp. Sm10. Next base: position 20,801 of record NZ_JAPTFO010000034.1, on the reverse strand, counting down.
ATCGGCGTGGGCGAGGTGGCGGTGGTGGCGCGGCCAAAGGCGGCGGTGATTGCTACCGGCAAGGAGCTGGTGACCGAGGCGGCGCAGACGCTGGCATCCGGGCAGATTCGTGACAGCAACCGGCCGTATCTGGTCGGCCGCCTGCAGGCCGCCGGTGCCGAGGTGGTCTGGCAGGGCACGGTGGGCGATGAGGTGGCGGCGTTCAACGCTGTCCTGGATGAATCGCTGGACGCGGGTGCGCAGCTGTTGATCAGCACAGGCGCGGTGTCGGCCGGCCGCTACGATTTCATTCCCGACGCGCTGCGTGGCCGAGGTGCGCGCATCGTGTTCCACAAGGTGGCGATCCGCCCCGGCAAGCCGTTGCTGTTCGCGGTGCTGCCCAATGGCGCGCTGTATTTCGGCCTGCCGGGCAACCCGGTCTCCGCTGCGGTGGGCCAGCGCTTCTTTGTCGAGCCGGTGCTGCGCCGCCTGCTGGGGCTGGCACCGGAGCCGGTGCTGACGTTGCCGCTGCAGGCCGACGTGCGCACGCCGCCGGGCCTGCGCTTCCACGCGCGGGCGCGGGTGGAAGTGGATGCGCAGGGTCGCCTGAGTGCGCGCGTGCTGGCCGGGCAGGAGTCGTTCCGGTTGATGTCCATGCTGCAGGCCAACGCCTGGGTGGTGCTGGAAGGCGAGGGCGGTCTGGCCCCTGCCGGCACGCCGGTGCGTGTGCAGGGCTGGGGTCATCAGGACCCGGTGCAGCTGGCGAGCCAGGAGCCGTGATGAGACAGGTGAATCTGCAGTTGTTCGGTGCGTTTTCCGATCTGGATGCAAGCCGTGAAATCGCGGTGGAGGTGGCTGGTGGCACCGTGGCCGATCTGCGCCAGGCGCTGCGCGAGCTGCTGCCACTGCGTTGGCCGGGTTTCCGTGCCGGCCTGCTGGATTACTCGGCATTCGCCGATCAGCAACGCGTGCTGCGCGACCACGACGCGTTGCCCGACGATGGCCGGGTGGCGATCCTGCCGCCGGTGAGCGGGGGCTGAGCGATGAGCGAGAAGATCATCGCGAAGGTGGTGGACCGCGCGCAGGCGGCGATTGATCCGGCCGAGGGCATCGCGGCGGTCTCCGATCCGGGCTTCGGCGGCATCGATGTGTTCATCGGCAAGGTGCGCGACGTCAATGTGGGCCGGCGGGTGACCGGGATCACCTACGATCTGTTTGAACCGCTGGTGCTGAACGAATTCAAGCGCCTGGCCGCCGAGGTCGAAGGCACGTTCGGGCCGAAGCTGAAGCTGTATGTGGCCCATGCCAAGGGCCGGCTCGGCATCGGCGATGTGGCGGTGGTGGTGGCCGCCGGCAGTCCGCACCGGGACGAGGCGTTCCGCGCGTGCCGGCAGCTGATCGAGGTGGTGAAGCACCAGTGCCCGATCTGGAAGCAGGAGCATTACGAGGACGGCGACAGCCAGTGGAGCGAGGGTTGCAGCCTGTGCCATGTGGACAGCGAAGCTTCGCACTCCCACGACCACACACATGACCATGGGCATTGACCGCGCCCTTCGGGAGGGCGCCGGGTCCAGTAGATCCACGCCATGCGTGGATGAGGCGTTCCCGATGAATCCGGCCGACGCAGCCACGCATGGCGTGGCCCTACTGCGATGAGCATCAACGGCATCGTGCTGGCCGGTGGCCTGTCCAGCCGGATGGGCCGCGACAAGGCGCTGCTGCCCTGGCAGGGCCGCACCCTGCTGGAACACATGCGCGGCGTGTTGAAGCAGGCGGGCGCCGGGCGGGTATGGGTGAGCGGCAACTACCCGGCGTTCGGCGGCGTGCCGGACTGCGTGGCACGCTGCGGCCCGCTGGGCGGGCTCTACAGCGTGGCGATGCAGATGCCTGACGGGCCGGCCTGGGTGGTGCCGGTCGATACGCCGCGGATGACGCCCGCGCTGTTGCTACGTCTGCAGGCCGATCAAGCGCGCGCCTGCACGGTATTCGACGATGAACCGTTGCCGATGCGGCTGCAGATCGATGATCATTGCCGCCGCGTGCTGCGGGACTTGATTGATGATCCGATGGCGCGACGTTCACTGCGCGCCCTGCAGGAACGCCTGGGCGTGACCCGATTGCCATTGGCACCCGAGGATCAGGCGTTGCTGCTCAACTGCAATACGCCATCAGAGTGGGAGTCCATCACAGCATGAAGGTCCAGCTGCAACAGCAATCGATGCGCCTGCGCGTGGATGAGGAAGAGCTGGCACGCTTGCTGGCCGGCGAGTCGGTCGAGAACCTGACCCGCTTCGGCGGCAGCGGCGGCTGGGGCGTAGCGCTGTCGCTGCATGCCGGCGATCAGGCGGTGCTGCTCGATGGCGGTACATTCTGCCGGTTGGTACTGCCGCGCCAAGCCGTTGAGTCGCTGGCGGGGCGGTTGCCCTGCCGGGATGGCTTGGGCTTCGGTATCGCCCTGGATGACGACAGCATGTTGCAGCTCCAGTTCGACGTGGACGTGCGCGACAGCATGCGCCAGCGTGGCCCGCAGCGACGCTCTGAACCTGCGGCAGAGTAGGCGCATGGTGCGCAGGGTGGGGCGCCCCGCTGTCGTATGATGACGGCCTTCGTTCCTGCGTTGCTGCAATGCCCCTGAATCCCTCCGCTCCCTCCGCGTCCCGACCGGCCACGCCCAATCCGGCAGCGGCCGATGACGGTGACGCGCTGCACTTCTGCAGTACCTGTGCGTTCTCGGACGCCTGCATGTCGCAGGGCTATGACAAGGCTGCGCTGGGCGAGTTGCATGTGCTGGTCGACCACGTGGGGCCGTTCCAGGCCGGTGATTACCTGTTCCGTGCGGGTGATCCGTTCGATTCCATCGCAGCCGTGCGTGCCGGCATGGTCAAGACCTTCGTCGATGACAGCCAGGGAAACGAGCAGGTGTTGGGCTTCAGCCTGCCCGGTGAAGTGATCGGGCTCAATGCCATCCATGGCGCGCGCTTCCCCTGCAATGCGGTGGCACTGGATACGGTCTACCTGTGCCGGATCTCGTTTCCGCGATTGAGCCTGCTGGCCACGCGCATGCCGGGGTTGCAGGCGCGGCTGTTCAGCCTGCTCAGCGCCGAGATCGGCAAGGTCGCCACGCTGGCGGCCAACCATCGCACTGAGGAGCGCATGGCAGCGTTCCTGCTGGATCTTTCCGGACGCTATGCCCGGCGCGGTTTCTCAGCCACCCGCTTCAACCTGAGCATGGCCCGCACCGAGATCGCCAACTACCTGCGGATGGCGCCGGAGACGGTGAGTCGGGTGCTGCGCCGGTTGAGCGACGAGGGTGTGATTGCGGTCAATCAACGTGAGATGCTGTTGCTGCAACCCGAGCGGCTGGCGGAACTGGCCGTGGCTCGGGAATCCGGACTGGACTGATCAGGCAGGCGAGGGGCCGACCCATGATGCGAGCGGGGCTGTTGGTGCTGGGAATGCTGGCTGCAGTGCCGGCCTGGGCGGCCGAGTTGACGGTGTCGGCGGCATCGAGCCTGACCGAGAGCTTCCGCGAACTGGGCAATGCCTATGAGAAGGCGCACCCGGGCACCAGGGTCGATTTCAACTTCGCCGCGTCCGGCGTGTTGGTGCAACAGATCAGCCGCGGTGCGCCGGTGGACGTGTTCGCCTCGGCCGACGAAACCACGATGGACCAGGCCCAGCAGCAGAACCTGCTGGCGGCCGGCACCCGCGAGGTGTTCGCGGTGAACGCGCTGTGGGTGGTGGTGCCGCCGCAGGCCAAGGCGGCGCCGCGTACCTTGAAGGACCTGGCCGGTGCCGGTGTGCAGCGCATCGCACTGGGCAACCCGGACAGCGTGCCGGTCGGCCGCTATGGCAAAGGCGCGCTGGAAGCGGCGGGCCTGTGGCCGTCGGTGCAGGGCAGGATCATCACGACGCAGAACGTGCGCCAGTCGCTGGATTACGTGGCGCGCGGTGAAGTGGATGCCGGCTTCGTCTATGCCACCGATGCACAGGCAATGCCCGACCGGGTGCGCCGTGCGTTCGTGGTGCCGGTGTCCGGGCGCATCGCCTATCCGCTGGCGGTGACCAAGGCCAGTACGCAGCCGGTGGAGGCCAGGCGCTTCGCTGCCTTCGTGCGTTCGCCGCAAGGCCAGGCGATCCTGGCCAGGCACGGGTTCGGCAAGCCCTGAGGCATGGATCTGGACTGGAGCGCACTGTGGTTGTCGCTGAAGGTGGCCGGCTGGGCCACCGCGATCAATCTGGTGCTGGGCGTGGCACTGGGCGCATTGCTGGCGCGGCGGCGATTTCCCGGCCGTGAGCTGCTGGATTCGCTGCTGACCTTGCCGATGGTGCTGCCGCCGACGGTGCTGGGGTATTACCTGCTGGTGCTGATCGGTCGCAATGGTCCGATCGGTGCGTGGCTGCAGTCGTGGTTCGGCATCAACCTGGTGTTCACCTGGCAGGCGGCCGTGATTGCTGCGACGGTGGCCTCGCTGCCGCTGGTGTTCAAGCCGGCACGCGCGGCGTTCGAGGAAGTGGACGGTCAGCTGGAGCAGGCCGCACGCACCCTGGGTGTATCCGAAGCGGCGGTTTTCTTCCGCATCACGCTGCCACTGGCCTGGCGCGGCATCCTCGCCGGCCTGCTGCTGGCGTTTGCGCGCGCGATGGGCGAGTTCGGCGCCACGCTGATGGTGGCGGGCAGCATTCCGGGCCGCACGCAGACGCTGTCGATTGCCATCTACGAGGCGGTGCAGGCCGGCCAGGACGGCAAGGCCAATGCGCTGGTGATACTGACCTCGGTGGTCTGCATCGTGATCCTGTTGCTGGCCGCGCGGCTGGTGGGCGGGCGTCGCCGGGAGCTGCGCGATGTGGCTTGACCTGCAGGTGCAGCGTCGCCTGCAGGCGGCCGGCCAGGATTTCGTGTTGGACGTATCGCTGCAGTGCACGCAGCGCCAAGTGGTGTTGTTCGGGCCCTCGGGCGCGGGCAAGAGCCTGACCTTGAAGGCGGTGGCCGGGCTGCTGCGGCCGGGCCAGGGTCATGTGCGCGTGCAGGGGCAGACCCTGTTCGATGCGGCCACCGGCGTGGATCTGCCGCCGCAGCGCCGCCGGCTGGGCTATGTGTTCCAGGACTACGCGCTGTTCCCGCACCTGAGCGTGCGCCAGAACGTGGCGTTCGGGCTGCAGAAGGGCTGGTTGAATCCGGGGCTCGGCCAGCGTTTCGATGCCGTGGAGCAGTGGTTGCACGCCTTCCGCATCGACACGGTGGGCGATCTGCTGCCCTCGCAGGTCTCCGGTGGCCAGCGCCAGCGCACTGCATTGGCGCGGGCGCTGGTGACGCAGCCGCAGGCGCTGCTGCTGGATGAGCCGTTCTCCGCACTGGACCATGACCTGCGCCAGCACCTGCGTCAGGAGCTGGAAACGGTGCTGGACCGGACCGGCATCCCGTTGCTGTTGATCAGCCATGACCCGCAGGATGTGGCCATGTTCGGCCAGCAGGTGGCGCGCGTGGTGGACGGCCGGATCGTCGGCGATTGACCTGCACCTGTAGAGCCGAGCCCATGCTCGGCTGCTCTGCGCGACACCGCCAACAGCAGCCGAGCATGGGCTCGGCTCTACAGGATCAAAGGATCAATACAATTCGCAGTGCGTGCGGCCTTCACCGCGCAGCGCGTCCCAGCGCCCTTCGCCAGCGACGGCATCGATGGCCTCGCGCACCGCGCTTTCCAGGTGGCGCTTGTTGCCGCACAGGTACAGATGCCCACCGCGGGCCAGCACATCGCGCACTTCATCGCCGCGCTGCCGCAGTACATGCTGCACATAGACCTTTTCGGCGCCATCGCGCGAGAACGCGGTATGCAGGCCGGCCAGCACGCCCCGGGTATGCCAGTCCTGCAGCTGGTCGCGGTACAGGTAGTCGCGCTTGCTGTGCTTCTCGCCAAACACCAGGTGCACCTCGCGTTCGCAGCCGTTGGCCTGCAGTTCCTGCATCAGGCCCATCAGCGGTGCGATGCCGGTGCCGGTGCCAACCAGCAGCAGCGGCGTCTGGCCGGTATCGGGCAGGTGGAAGCCAGGGTTGGAACGGCAGTACACACGGGCACGGTCGCCACCGTGCAGCAGGCTGCCGGTAGCGGTGCCGAAGCGCTCGCGGCCGCGCAGGGTGTAATGCACTTCGCGCACGCACAGGCTCAGCTGGTCGTCGCGCGGGTGCGAGGCGATTGAATAGGCACGCGGCAGCCGCGCTGACAGCAGTTCACGCAGCCGCGGCAGCGGCATGCTGTCCGGGGTGGCGTGGTCCTGCAGCACGTCCAGCAGGTCCAGGCCGTGCAGGTAGGCGTCCAGCTCGCGCTTCTGGCTGACCTTCAGCAGGCCCTTCAGCGTTTCGCTGCCACCGAGCCGGGCCAGCTCGCGCAGCACGCTCTTGCTCAGCAGGCGCAGCTCGCGGTCGCGCAGGGCGGCCACGGCGGTGCTGTCGCCGTACCAAGTGGCCAATGCCTGCAGCAGGGCAGGATCGTTCTCCGGCACCACGTGCAGGGTGTCACCCGCGCGGTAGGCCATGCCACTGCCGGCAATGTCCAGCTGCAGGTGCCAGGCAGCGGGGTCGCTGCTGTTCAAGCGGCGGCGTTCGAGAATGCGGGCGGCAAAGGCATTGTCTTCACCATAGGCGGTGACCTGCAGGTGCAGGTCTTGGCCAGCGCTGAGGTCGCCACCCAGCACCTGGCTTAGCACCGGCTGCCATTGCTGGAAGAACTGCTCGTAACCCAGGTCGGCGTCCACGCGGTGCAGCAGCGGCTGCGCCTGGCGCTCGCTCAGCGCAGCATCCAGCGCCTTGGTGAAGCCACAGAAGCTGGGGTAGCCGGTGTCACCCAGGCCGAACACCGCATAGCGCAGGCCGCTCAGCGTCGGGGTCTGGCGCAGGGTTTCGAAGAACCGCTCGCCATTGGCCGGCGGTTCGCCATCGCCGAACGAGCTGGAAATCGCCAGCAGCACATCGCCGTGGCCGAGACTGGCCACGTCGATGTCGTTGAACGGGAGCACCTGCGGCGCGTGCGGCTGCAGGTCCGCGCCCAAGCGCTGGGCCAAGGCGCGGGCATTGCCCGACTCGGACGCGAAACCCACCAGCAGGCGGCTGAAGGGCGTACTGGTCGGGAGGGCGTTCACGCGGCCTCGTAGAAGTCGTCGAACTTTTCCTTGCTGAACTCGACCAGGTCGTAGTTCTGCATCAGGTCATTCACCACGCGGCGGATGCTGATGTAGGAGGTGATGTTGCCGTCGGCGTCGAACAGCGGCTGCACGGTGGTGTCGACCACGTAGAGCACGCCGCCCTTGCCGAGGTTGGGCACGATCCCGGTCCAGGTCTTGCCGGCCTTGATGGTGTCCCACATGTCCTTGTAGACCGCCTTGGGCACATCCGGGTGGCGCACGATGCTGTGCGGCTGGCCGATCAGCTCTTCGCGGGCGAAGCCGGTGAGCGTGCAGAACAGGTCATTGGCGTAGGTGATGTTGCCCTGCAGGTCGGTGGTGGAGATCACCATGACGTTCTGCAGCGCATTCACGAGCTGGTCGTTGTCGGGGGAGTAGTTCATCGCGGGGTCCTTGTAGAGGCCGGCAGCGCCGGTGTGTTCGGTTCCTGCATAGGAATACGCCCGCGTGGCGGCGAGCGATTTGACATTGGTCAAGCGCGTGGCGCGAAGGCCTGCGACCGGGTGTCGCAGGGAGAATCTCTGTAAAGCCGAGCCCATTTTCGGCTCGAGCGCCAACGGGACTGCCCGCAGCCGAGCGTGGGCTCGGCTCTACAGGAGAGGCACGGGCGGCTGGCGGGCGTACCTCATGCGTACTGAGCTCATGACGCCTTGTCACAAAGAAATCGCCATGGCTTCACGGTTGATTGATCGCATGGAGGGCTATTGTCGTCCTGAGCCTCTCGCTGGCGTCCCCCACGTCCTGCGTCGACTTCCTTCCCAGCACCAGCGCCCGTCCGGGCGCCGCTGGCGTCTGTCTGCCTGAAGCATCCGAGATCATCCCCATGGCCCGCGCCACCCAGTCCGCTTCACCCGTTGCGATCGCTCCGGTCACGCCCGTGCCGATCGGCACCCGCCGCGGCCATTCGCAACCGCTGGAGCTGCCGGAACTGGTGCAGCGGGTGTTGTTCGTTGCCACCGAGATGGCGGACTTCGTCAAGGCCGGTGGCTTGGGCGACGTAGCTGCGGCCCTGCCGCGTGCGGTGCGCGGTGCGTGTGATTCGCGCGTGCTGCTGCCCGGCTACCCGGAGGTACTGCAGCGCCTGCCACAGCTGCAGCGGGTGGGGCACGTCAGCGCGCGGGCCGGCTTGCCAGCGTGCACGATCGGCATGGCGGTGCAGGCCGACGGCCTTCCGATCTATGTGCTGCTGTCGGCGGAGCTGTACGAGCGTGAGGGCTCGCCCTACGTGGACGGGCAGGGACAGGAGTGGAAGGACAACGCGGTTCGATTCGCCACGCTTTCGCATGCGGCTGCGGAGATTGCGGCCGGGCGTGCCGGGCTGGACTGGTCGCCGCAGCTGCTGCACCTGAATGACTGGCCGGTGGCCATGGCGGCCGCCTACGTGCGTTGGGACCGGACGGCCGTGCCGACCCTGCTGACGATCCACAACCTGGCTTACCAGGGGCTGTTTCCGTACGCGCTTGCACCCGTGCTGGGCGTGCCGGCCGAACACCTGGATGAACTGCACTTCCACGGGCAGATGTCGTTCCTGCAGGGCGGGATCACCAACGCCACGCGGCTGAACACGGTCAGCCTGCGCTACGCGCAGCAGATCACCGCCCCGGATGACGGCTGCGGGCTGCATGATCTGTTGGCGCGTCGCGCGGCCGGCGGGCACCTGAGTGGAATCGTCAACGGCATCGACGCCAGCTGGGACCCGCGCCGCGATATCCATCTCAAGGCCCACTTCGGCATTGGTGAGTGGACCGGGCGCGCCACCAACGCGCATGCGGTGCGCAAGGCGTTCGGCCTGGCGCCGTCGACCGGCCCGCTGTTCGCGGTGGTCTCGCGGCTGGTGCACCAGAAGGGCCTGGACATCACCTGCGACGTGGCGCCCCAGATCGTGGCGGCCGGCGGCCAGCTGGTCATCATCGGCGGTGGCGAGCCGCAGGTGGAAGCACAGGTGCAGGCGCTGGCCCGCCGCTACCCGGGGCGGGTGGGCGCCTTCATCGGGTTTGAGGAAGCGCTGGCCCGCCAGATGTTTGCCGGCGCCGATTTCCTGCTGATGCCTTCACGCTTCGAACCCTGCGGGCTGAGCCAGATGTACGCGCAGCGCTTCGGCTGCCTGCCCATCGCACACGCGACCGGCGGGCTGGTGGATACGGTGGAGGACGGCGTGACCGGTTTCCTGTTCCATGGTGCCAATGCCGATGGCCTGCGCCGCTGCGTGGAACGGGCGATGCGCACCTTCCGCCTGCCCGGCCTGCTGCAGGCCATGCGCCGCGCCGCCATGCTGCGGCCGGGTGGCTGGGATGCGGCCGGTCGCGCGTATCTGGCCCTGTACCAGCAGACCTGCCAGGTGGCCGCATGAGCCACGACAGCCTGCATCTGGCCGCCCTGGAGGATGAAGCGATCACGGAGACGGGATTGGATCAGCGTATCGCCCCGGCGCTGCAGGACCTCGTCCACGCGCGCCCGGCCGATGCATTTGCCTGGCTGGGCCCGCATCGCCAGCCAGAAGGCGGACGCCAGCTGCGCGTGCTGGTGCCGCACGCGCAGCGCGTCGAGGTGGTTGCAGACGATGGGCAACGCTGGGACCTGTCTCCTGGCCCGTTGCCCGGCCTGTTCGAGGGCGCGGCCGGTGACGCGGCGATACCGTTGCTTGCCCTGCATTTCGAACAGGGCGTGGAGCAGGTGCACGATGCCTATGCGTTCGGTCCACTGTTGGACGAAGCACTGCTGCAGCGGTTCCATGCCGGTGATGCCGATGCGGCGCGGCAGCTGGGGGCGGTGCCGATGCAGGTGCAGGGCATCGCGGGCGTGCGCTTCGCGGTGTGGGCACCCAATGCCCAGCGGGTCGCGGTGGTTGGCGATTTCAATGGATGGGATGGCCGACGCCATCCGATGCGGCTGCGTCACACCGCCGGCGTGTGGGAGCTGTTCCTGCCGGGCGTGCAGGCCGGTGCCCGCTACAAATTCCGCATCGTCGGCGCCGACGGCCGGGTGATGCCCGACAAGTTCGATCCGATGGCGCGCTGGGCCGAGCTGCCACCGGCCACCGCTTCGCGGGTGCCTTCGGCGGCGCCGATGCAGTGGCACGATGACGCCTGGTTGGAGGCCCGGCGCCAGGCCGGAACCTGCGCACCGCTGTCCATCTACGAAGTACATGCGGGCTCCTGGCAGCGCAGCGACGAGGGTGCGCCGCTGGACTGGGACGCCCTGGCCGACCGGTTGATTCCGTACGTGGCCGGACTCGGCTTTACCCACATCGAGCTGCTGCCGGTCAGCGAGCATCCCTTTGGCGGTTCCTGGGGCTATCAGCCGCTGGGCATCTACGCGCCGACGGCGCGCCATGGCACGCCGCAGGCCTTCGTGCGCTTCGTGGACCGCTGCCACCAGGCCGGCGTGGGAGTGATCGTGGACTGGGTGAGCGCGCACTTCCCGAACGATGCGCATGGCCTGGCCGGGTTCGATGGCACCGCGCTGTACGAGCATGCCGACCCGCGCGAAGGGGTGCACGCCGACTGGGACACGCTGATCTACAACTACGGCCGCAACGAAGTGGCTGCCTACCTGATCGGCAGTGCCTTGGAGTGGGTGGAGCGGTTCCATATCGACGGTCTGCGCGTGGATGCTGTGGCGTCGATGCTGTACCGGGATTACAGCCGTGCCGAGGGGGAGTGGATTCCCAACGAGCAGGGCGGGCGCGAGAACCTGCAGGCGGTCGCGTTCCTGCGGCGGATGAACCAGGCGCTGCGTGAGCGTTTCCCGGATGTGCTGGTGATCGCCGAGGAATCCACCGCGTGGACGGGTGTGACCGCGCCGGTGGAGGAGGGCGGGCTTGGCTTCACCCACAAATGGAACATGGGCTGGATGCACGACACCCTGCAGTACCTGGGGCGCGATCCAGTCCATCGCCAGCATCACCACAGCGAGATCAGCTTCGGCCTGGTCTACGCCTTCTCCGAACGGTTCGTGTTGCCGCTGTCGCATGACGAGGTGGTGCATGGCAAGGGAGCGCTGCTGGCCAAGATGACGGGCGAGCCGGCGCAGCGGCTGGCCCAGCTCCGCGCGTACTACGGTTTCATGTGGGCGCACCCGGGCAGCAAACTGCTGTTCATGGGCGGCGAGTTCGGCCAGGGCCACGAGTGGTCGCACGATGCGGTACTGGACTGGGCACAGGCGGCCAGCAGTGAGGGCCAGGGCCTGTCGCGCCTGGTGCGAGACCTCAACGGCGTGCTCCGCGCCGAACCCGCGTTGCATCGCGACGAGCGCGACGAACGCGGTTTCGATTGGAGCGTGGCCGACGACAGCCGCAACAGCGTTTACGCGTTCATCCGACGGGATCCTGCCGGCAGCGGCCGCACCCTGCTGGTGGTGAGCAACTTCACTCCGGTGCGTCGCGACGGCTACCGGGTCGGCGTGCCGCAACCGGGGTGTTGGACCGAACGGCTCAACACCGACAGCGGTTACTACGGTGGCGGCAATGCGGGAAACCTCGGTGCAGTGCATACCGAGCCGAGGCCGATGCATGGTCACGCCCAGTCGCTGCGGCTGACCCTGCCGCCGCTGTCCACGCTGTATCTGCAGGTTGATGCATGACCACAGTGGCTCCGCGCCTGGGCGCTTGGCCGGTGGACGGTGAAGGTGTCGAGTTCCGTGTGTGGGCACCGGACGCAGACACCATGGCGCTGCGCCTGGAGGGCGTGCTGCGGCCGATGCACCGCGACCCGGACGGCTGCCATTGGCTGCGGACACAGGCGTCGCATGGTGACCGCTACCGGTTCCGCCTGCCGTCCGGCCAGGACGTGCCCGACCCGGCCTCGCGCTGGCAACCGGACGGCGTCGATGGTGACAGCGCGGTGGTGCTTGGCACGGATGGAGCACAGCCCACGTGGCAGGGGCATGCCTGGCAGGACCTGGTGATCTATGAAGTGCACATCGAGGCCTGCGGCGGCTTCGCGGCGTTGACCGCGCAGCTGCCGATGCTGGCGGCCCTGGGCATCACCGCCATTGAACTGATGCCGGTCGCGCAGTTTCCCGGCCAGCGCAACTGGGGCTACGACGGCGTGTTCCCGTATGCGCCGGCCCATGCCTATGGCGGGCCGGCAGCGCTGAGGGCCTTCATCGAAGCGGCGCACGATGCAGGGCTGTCGGTGCTGCTGGATGTGGTCTACAACCACTTCGGACCACAGGGCAACCACCTGCGCGACTACGCGCGCGGGTTCTTCCGTGACGACCGCAGCACGCCGTGGGGCGAGGCCATCGACTTCCGCCAGCCCTGGGTGCGGCGCTTTTTCATCGACAACGCGCTGATGTGGTTGCGCGACTACGGCTTCGATGGCCTGCGCCTGGACGCGGTGCACGCCATTGACGATGACCGTTTCCTCCAGCAGCTGGCCGATGAGGTACGTGCGGTGGCCCCGCACGCGCACCTGGTGCTGGAGAACGAGCGCAACCAGGCGCGGTGGCTGCGCGGCGCCTACCAGGGGCAGTGGAACGATGACTTCCACAATGCGCTGCACGTGATGCTGACCGGCGAGCAGGAGGGCTATTACGCGGCCTATGCCGGTCGCGCCGAAGCACTGCTGGCGCGCTGCCTGGCCGAAGGATTCGCCTGGCAGGGTGAACCGGACCTGCGCGGCGATCCCCGCGGCGAACCCAGCGCCGACCTGTCGCCCGCGCGTTTTGTGGTATTCGCGCAGAACCACGATCAGGTAGGCAACCGCGCTCTCGGCGAGCGCCTGTCGATGCTGACCGATCCTGCGCGGCTGCGTGCGGCGCTGGCGTTGACCCTGCTGACGCCGATGATCCCGCTGCTGTTCATGGGCGAACCGTGGCAGGCGCAATCGCCGTTCCTGTTCTTCACCGACTACGCGCCGCCGCTGGACGAGGCGGTGCGCGAAGGGCGTCGCCGCGAGTTCGCTGGTTTCAGCGCCTTTGCCGACGCCGCCTCGCGCGCGCGTATTCCCGACCCGAACGACCCGGCCACCCTGCAGGCGTCCTACACGTCGCCGCCCGGCGATGATCCCTGGTCGCAGGACTGGCTGCGCTGCACGAGCGGGTTTCTGGCACTGCGCAGGCGCTATCTGCAACCCGGGTTGCTGCAGGCGCGGTCGTTGGGTGCGCGCGTGCTGGGCGAAGGCGCGGTGCAGGCGGGCTGGCAGCTGCCGTCGGGCCAGTGGTGGATCGCGGTCAATGTCGGCCCGTCGCCGGTGGTGCATGCGATGCCGGCCGGGGAGCACGTTGTAGGGCCGGACGCTGCCACGTTGCTGCCCGCAGGCGGCGGCGTGCTTGCCTGTTGGGTCGCCGCATGAGGACCGATGCGGCGGTTCTGGAGGCGGCACGGCGCGCGGGCCTGCTGGTTCGCTGGACCGACGTGGCCGGTGTCGAGCGCGAAGTCGCACCGGACGTGCTGCGCGCGGTGCTGGAGGGGCTGCAGGGCGATGCAGCGCCCGAGCACGGTGGCCTGCGCACGGCCTGCTGTGGACAGCTGCTGGCGATGCCGGACGCAGCCGGCGCAGCGTGCTGGGTGGATGAGCATGGCGCAGTGCTGCCGGCACGCGCCGATGCGCAAGGGCGCTGGCGCGTGCCGGACCAGCCGGGTTACTGGCAGTGGCGCCGGGGCGACCGGCAACAGGCGGTTGCGGTGGCGCCACAACGTGCCTGGTGGCCGCAGGGCACGCTGCGCGGCTGGGGCCTGTCGGCGCAGGTCTACAGCCTTCGCGCCTCTTGCGACGCTGGCATCGGTGACAGCGCCGGCTGTGCACGATGGAGCGAACTGCTGCACCGTCACGGCGGCGATGCAGTGGCGTTGAGCCCGCTGCATGCCGGCTTGCCACCTGGGCCAGGCTACAGCCCCTATTCGCCCAGCGACCGGCACTGGCTCGATCCACTGCAGGTGTCCCTGCCGCAGGTACTGCCGGAGGCAGCCGACGCCGTGCTGGCTGAAGACCAAGCACTGGCAACGGCAGTTGCAGCCGCCACCGCAGCGCGCCGCATCCACTGGCCGCACTCGGCGGCGTTGAAGTGGCGCTGGCTGCGCCAGGTGCACCAGTGGCTGCGGCAGCAGGCGCCGGCACAGTGCGAACAGATGCAGACGTGGCGCGATGCGCAAGGCGAACCCCTGCTGCGCTATTGCCAGCACGCCGCCGACCGGTTCACTGGAAGCGCCGACGACCATGCGTTTGCGCAATGGTTGGCGCGGCAGGGCTGGGCGCAGGTGCAGGCGGGATTGCGCAACGACGGCGCGTCGATCGGGCTGATCGCGGATCTGGCGGTGGGTTGCGCACCGCAGGGCGTCGAGGCGCGGACCGGCGGCGACCAACTGCTGCAGGGTCTTGAACTGGGCGCGCCGCCGGATGCGTTCAATCCGCTGGGCCAGGCCTGGGGTATCACCAGCTGGTCACCCTTCGCCCTGCAGCGCGAGGGCTTTGAGCCGTTCATCCGCGTGCTGCGCGCTGTGATGGCCGGCCGTGGCGGGCTGCGCATCGACCATATCCTTGGCCTGCAGCGCCTGTGGGTGCTTCCCCGCGGGGCGGGCGCCGGGCAGGGCGTTTACCTGCGCTATCCGTTCGATGATCTGATCAACCTGCTGGTGCTGGAATCGTGGCGGCATCGCTGCGTGCTGATTGGTGAAGACCTGGGCGTGGTGCCGCCGGGCGTTCGCCAGCGGCTGGCAGCCCGCGGCATCCTGGGCATCGAGGTGCTGCCGTTCGCCCGCAACGGTGAGCGCTTCCTGCCGGCGCCACGGTGGCGCCGCGATGCGGTGGCCATGCCCTCCACCCATGATCTGCCACCGCTGTCCGGCTGGCTGCACGGGCGCGACCTGCGCTGGCGCGCCCGCCTGGGTGAGCTGAGCGGGCTTCCGTCGGCGCTGCACGCGCGCTCCAGAGAGGTCCAGGCGCTGTCCGCAGTGGCCCGGGGCGAGGGGGCCACGCTTGAAGCGCGTGCGCTGTCGCTGGTCGCGCACGCATCGTCACGGCTGGCGCTGCTCCCGCTGGAAGACGCCCTGGGCAGTCGCGCGCAGGTGAACCTGCCGGGCACCGTCAACGGCCATCCGAACTGGCGCCGGCGGCTACCGCTAGCGTGGGACCAGGACGCGGTTGACGCACGTATTGCCCGCTTCAGCGCCACGCGGCGGAGGGAGCGGCGATGACTCCATTGCGTGCCACCGTACGCCTGCAATTGCATGCAGGCTTCGACCTCGAGGCCGCCGCGACGCAGCTGCCGTACTACGCCGCGCTGGGCGTCAGCCACCTTTACCTGTCGCCGATCACCGCTGCGCTGCCCGGGTCTACGCATGGCTACGATGGCATCGACCCGGCCCGCATCAATCCGGAACTGGGCGGCGAAGAAGCCTTCCGGCAACTGGCCACAGCGACGCGCGCGCACGGCATGGGCCTGATCCTCGACATCGTACCCAACCATCTGGCGGCGTCCCCGCACAGCCATTGGTGGAACGATGTGCTGATGCACGGGCGTCGAAGCCCGCACGCAGAATGGTTTGACATCGACTGGGAGGCGCCGGGCTGCGAGGGCCGGCTCTGGCTGCCTGCACTGGACCGGCCGTTGCACGACGCGGTGCGCGATGGCGTAGTGCGCGTGGTGGTGGACAACGCGCGTCCCGTGCTGCGCCACCATGGTCTGGCGTTGCCCTTGTCGCCGCGCAGCCATCCACTGGACCCCGCGCAGTGGCCGGCGTGGGCCGAGCGCTGCAACCGCAGCGTTGAACGGCTGCATACGCTGCTGCAGCGGCAGCACTACCGGCTGGCCTGGTGGCGCACGGCGGGCGATCAGGTGAACTACCGGCGCTTTTTCGATATCAATGAACTGGCCGCGCTGCGGGTGGAGCGCGACGACGTGTTCGAGGCGGTGCATGCGCTGCCGCTGCGGTTGGTACGCGAGGGACGGGTGGACGGCCTGCGTATCGATCATGTGGATGGCCTGTCCTCCCCGGGCGCCTACCTGCGGCGCCTTCGTGAATCGCTCGACGCAGCCTGTGCGGCCGGCGGTCGTGATCCGCAGGCGGTGAGCCTGCATGTGGAGAAGATACTGGCCGAGGGCGAGCAGCTGCCCGACAGCTGGGCCTGCGACGGTACCACCGGCTATGACTTCATGGACCAGACCGGTGCCTGGTTGCACGATCCGGCGGCTGCCCCCGCGCTCTCGCGCACGTGGCAGGCGCTGGGCGGTGACTCGCGCAGCTTTGACCGGATTCAGCAGGACGCTCGCGGCATGATGTTGCGCCAGGGCCTTCACGCAGACTTCCAGCGGCTGCTGCGCAGTGCGCAGCAGGTCCTGCAGCCCCGGCTGGCCGAGGCCGATATCGGAGTGGCTGCGCTGGCACGCGCATTGGCTTCATTGCTGCGGCATTACCGCACCTACCGGCCCTATTCGCTGGAGGGGGCGGGTGAACGAAAGGCGCTGGTGGACGCTGCCGGTGCTGCGCGCGAGGCGCTGGACGGTGCCGCACGCGCCGCGCTGGATCTGCTGCTGCAGGCACTTCCCGGCCAGGCGCCGGCTGAAACCGAGCTGCGCGTACGGTTCGGGCAGCTGGCCGCGCCGCTGAATGCCAAGTCGGTGGAAGATACCGGGTTCTATCGCTATTTCAGGCTGCTGTCGCGCAACGAAGTCGGCAGTGATCCGCAGCGGCTGGGCATGGAAGGGCGCGAGCTGCTGGAACATGCAGCCGGGCGCCTGCGGCGCCATCCCAGGGCGCTGCTTGCGCTGGCCACCCACGATCACAAGCGCGGGGCCGACAGCCGGGCACGGCTGGCGGTTCTCAGTACCTGCACGGTCGAGTGGCGGGACGCGGTGCGGCGCTGGAGCCGGATGGCGACCCACGCCGGCGCGCCGATGCCGTTGCCGGGTGCCGAGACCTATGCGCTATGGCAGGCGCTCGTCGCCGCGTGGCCGATGCACGGTACCCCCGGCGCCGACTTCGCATCGAGGATGGTGCAATGGCTGACCAAGGCATTGCGCGAGGGTAAACGGGTCAGCAGCTGGTCCGATCCCAACGTGGCCGTGGAGGAGGGCGCCGCGCAGTGGCTGCACGCGCTGCTGGATGGAGCGCCGTTGCAGCCGGTGCGGGAGGCGCTGGCGACGTTCGTGGCGCGCATCGCGCCGGCGGGCGCCTGCAACGGCCTGGCACAGCTGTGCCTGCAGCACTGCCTGCCCGGCGTGCCCGACCTCTACCAGGGCGGCGAAGGCTGGGACCTGAGCCTGGTGGACCCGGACAACCGGCACGCGGTGGACTATCCGGCGCGGCACGCGTGGCTGCGTGATGCGCGCGGGTGGCCCGCGCTGCTGGATGACTGGCGGGACGGTGGGATCAAGGCATTCCTGCTCCGGCAGTTGCTCGATTGCCGCCGCAGGCACCCGCATCTTTTCCTGCACGGCGCGCTGCAGCCGCTGTCCGCGCCTGCGCGCTCGCCGTGGCTGGCGTTCACGCGCAGGCATCAGGCGCAGGTGCTGCTGGTGGTCGTACGGCGAAGTTCGCCCACCACCATGCCGGGGCCCAGCCTGCACATTCCGCGCGACGTCGGCAGCGGCGTGACGCTGCGTGGGCTGCCGGCAGGCCCCATGCGCAATGTCCTGGACGGGCGCATCGAACATTTCAACGCAACCGCGGACGTGGCCGGGCTTCTGGCTGGCAGCCCGTTGGCGATATGGATCAACGAGGAGACAGGTAGGGATGGACAGCAGGGAACGACGGCAGCGGATTGAGGCACTTGCCCACCAGATCTGGGAGGCAGAAGGGCGCCCGGACGACCAGCAGCAACGGCACTGGCACATGGCCGAGCGGCTGGTGGAAGCCGAGATTGCCGCCGCGCGCGGGGAGGAGGGCACTGATGGCGAGCCGTAAGTGGACGCAGACCTCGCGCGTGCGCGAAGGCCGGCCCTTCCCGCTGGGGGCGACCTGGGACGGGTTGGGTGTGAACTTCGCACTGTACTCGCGGCATGCCACACGGGTGGAACTCTGCCTGTTCGATGGACGCAACCGCGAAGTGGAACGCATCGCGCTGCCCGAGTACACCAACGAGATCTGGCATGGTTACCTGCCGGACGTGCGGCCCGGGCAGCGTTACGGCTACCGGGTGCACGGCCCGTATGCGCCGGAAGAGGGCCATCGCTTCAATCCCAACAAGCTGCTGCTGGACCCCTACGCCAAGCAGATCGTCGGCGAACTGAAGTGGGCCCCCCACCTGTTCGGTTACACCCTGGGTCACCGCGATGGCGATCTCAGTTTCGACCGCCGCGACAGCGCCAGCTACATGCCGCGCTGCGCCGTGATCGACCCGGCCTTCAGCTGGGGTGTCGAGCGTGCACCTGCCACGCCCTGGGACCGGACCGTGATCTACGAAGCGCATGTGCGCGGGGTGACCATGCAGCATCCCGATGTCCCGCAGGCCGAGCGTGGCACCTTCTCTGCCCTGCGCCATGACGCAGTGGTCGACCACCTCAGCCATCTGGGCGTGACCGCCATCGAACTGCTACCCGTGCACGCATACGTCGATGACCAGCAGCTGCTCGAGCGCGGGCTGCGCAATTACTGGGGGTACAACACCATCGGCTTCTTCGCGCCGCACCCTCGCTACCTGTCGCTGGGCATCGTGGCCGAGTTCAAGCAGATGGTCGCGCGGTTGCACAATGCCGGCATCGAAGTGATCCTGGACGTGGTCTACAACCACACCGCCGAAGGCAATGAGCTGGGCCCTACGCTGTCCTTCAAGGGCATCGACAACGCCAGCTACTACCGCCTGGCCGATGATCGCCGCTACTACATCAACGATACCGGCACCGGAAACACGTTCGACCTGACCAATGCCGGTGCGCTGCGCATGGTCATGGACTCTCTGCGCTACTGGGTGACCGAGATGCGGGTGGATGGGTTCCGCTTCGACCTGGCAACCATCCTCGGCCGCGAACGGCATGGCTTCGACGCCTCGGGCAGCTTCCTCGATGCGGTACGCCAGGACCCGATCCTGAGCCAGGTGAAGCTGATTGCCGAGCCATGGGACATCGGCCCGGGCGGCTACCAGCTGGGCCAGTTTCCGCCGGGCTGGGCCGAGTGGAACGACCGCTTCCGCGACACGGTGCGCGCGCTGTGGCGTGGCGACGGCGGGCAGCTGGCGGAGTTTGCCACGCGCTTCACCGGCTCGGCCGACCTGTTCGAACACCACGGCAGGCGACCGTCGGCCAGCATCAATCTGGTGACCGCGCATGATGGATTCACCCTGCACGATCTGGTCAGCTACAACGATCGCCACAACGAGGCCAACGGCGAGGACAACCGTGACGGCCACTCGCACAACCTTTCCAGCAACCACGGCGTGGAGGGAGACACCGATGATGCGACGATCCTCTCGTTGCGTGCGCGGCAGATGCGCAACCTGCTGGCCACGCTGCTGCTGGCGCAGGGGACGCCGATGCTGCTCGCCGGGGATGAGTTCGGCCATTCGCAGCAGGGCAACAACAACGCCTACTGCCAGGACAATCCACTGAGCTGGATCGACTGGGAGCGCGCAGCACTGCCGGCTGCACAGGCGCAGGTGGCGTTCGTGCGGCGGGCGCTGTCACTGCGCCGGCGCTACGGCCTGCTGCGCCGGAACCGGTTCCTGCGCGGCGAGTACGATGAGGCGCTGGGCCTGCGCGATATCGACTGGCGGCATCCCGATGGTCGCGGCATGGAGGAAGCGGACTGGCATGACGCAGGGCTGCGTGCGCTGCTGATCGTGCTGGACGGTCGCAGTCCGGACAGTGGCCTGCGCGAGCCCGGGCGGCATGTCAGCCTGGCCCTGCTGTTGAACGCCGGCGAGCAGCCGCAGCGGTTCTGCGTGTCAGATGACGCCCTGTCGTTCCGGCGCGTACTCCTGCAGACCGACGAAACGCCGTTGGAGCCGGATGAGGAAGGCGCCTGGACGCTGCCGGCGCGCAGCCTGTGCCTGCTGGCGGCAAGCAGCAGCGCGTGATTGCACTGCTGCGCCACTACGGTGCGCCGGGCGTTGCCCGGCGTACCGGTAGCTACCCCATCAGATAGCGCAACACACCCGCCGAGACCACGCCGATCAGCACGGTCGGGAGCATCGACAGCCGCGTGGCGGCCAGCAGGGTAATGGCCAGCGCGGCCAGGTCGGCGGGTTTGTCGGCAACGAAGTCCGGGGCGATCACCGAGATCAGCACGCAGCCCGGCGCGGCTTCCATCACCGTTACCGCACGTTTGCTCAGGGTGCGGTTGCGCAACGCCAAGAAGCCGACGATGCGGGTCAGGTAGGTGGCAGCGGCCATCAGCACGATGGTCAGCACCGAGGTCCACTGGATCAGTCCATTGAAGATCATGCCGCGTCCTCCGCCAGCAGCCAGGCCGCGGCCAGGCCCGCCAGTGCGCCGCTGGCCACGTACCACGCGCCCGGGACCAGCAGATAAGTGGCGGCGGCCACGACCAGGCTGACCAGCCACGGCCGCGCCGCCTTCATGCCCTGCCACATGCCGCGCAGCAGCACCAGGAACACGGCGGGGAAGGCCATGTCGAAACCATAGGCGTGGATGTCGCCCAGCATCGGGCCAACGATCGCGCCCAGCGCGGTGCAGGCCACCCAGACCGTGTACAGGCCTGCCGACACGCCCAGGTAGTAGGCCAGGCTGAAGCCAAGCGCGCGCCG
>NZ_JAPTFO010000033.1:0-43537 GCF_030985515.1 Stenotrophomonas sp. Sm10 | reverse complement strand
GGCCGGCAACCACGCATCCGCGTCGAACATCATGACGTTGCCGGCCAGCGGCCGGCACTACCCATTCGAACGGTTACCGCGAGAACTCGCGCAGCATCACCGCGATCGAGGCCACGTTGGCCAGCACGCACAACCAGAACACCCACTGGAACGCGGCCTTGCGGTGCTTGTGGCGGAACATCGCCTGGCCCAGCAGTGCGCCGGGCCAACCACCTGCAAAGGCCAGCAGCTGCAGGGTGCGCTCGGGAATACGCCACTGCTTTCGCTGCGCCGCGCGCTTGTCATGGCCATAGAGGCCGAACGACACCGCACTGGCCAGCAGGCACCAGCCGCCCAGCCACAGCGGCAGCACGCCGCTGATCATCAGCGCGATCAACGCGCCGAACGCGGCCAGTGCGAGGTTACGCCGCCACGCCACTTACAATGCGTCGAGGAAGCCGCGCACGGCCGGGCCGAAACGTTCGAAATCGACGAGGAAGGCGTCATGGCCCTGCGGCGATTCCAAGCCGATGAAGTGCGCATCGGCGCCGCCGGCGCGCAGGCCATCGGCAACCTGTTGCTGCTGCTGCACGGGGAACAGGATATCGGTGTTCGCGCCGATCGCCAGCGCCTTCTCCACACGGATCTTCGCGAGCCCGGCCAGCACGTCGCCGTCGGCATACTCGGCCAGGTCGAACCAGTCCATCGAGCGGCTCAGGTACAGGTAGCAGTTCGGATCGAAGAAACGCACGAAGCGCCGTGCGTGCCCTTCCAGATAGCTTTCCACCTGGAATTCCAGGCCGAACGGATCGTCGTCGGTCTGGTCCGAATCCAGCCGCACGCGGCCGAAGCGGCCATCCCACTCCAGCGCCGAGCGGTAGGTGATCACGCCCAGCTTGCGCGCCATGCGCATGCCGGACTCGGGATACGCGTCGTCGTCGTAGTGGCCGCCATTCCAGCGCGGGTCAAGGCGGATTGCCTCGCGCTGCAGCGAGCGGATCGCGATGGAGAACGGCAGCGCCTGCGCGCTGCCGGAAATGTTGACGTGGCTGCGCGCAATGCCCGGGTGCAGCATCAGCACGGCCAACGCGGTCATGCCGCCCATCGAGTTGCCGACCACGCAGGCCAGCTGCTCGATGCCCAGCGCACGCACGACTTCGATGGCGGCGCGCGCGCCGTCTTCGATCGACAGCTCGGGGAAGTCGAGACGATACGGCTGGCCGGTGGCCGGGTTGAGCGAGGCAGGACCGGTCGAGCCCTTGCAGCTGCCCAGCGAATTCACGCACACCACGAACCAGCGGTTGGTATCGATGGGTTTGTCGGGGCCAACCATCGCTTCCCACCAGCCCGGTGCCGGGTTGGCCTCGTTGGCCGCTGCATGCGCGTCTGGGGACAGGCCGGTCACGATCAGGATCGCATTGCTGGCGTCAGTCGCCAGCGTTCCCCAGGTCTCGTAGGCCACGCGCGCGCCGTACAGGGCGCCACCGCGCTTGAACGGGAAGGGCGAAGGCAGGGCGTGGAAGCGGGTGCCGGGCGGGATGAATTCGGTCATGCAGCCATTCTAGCGGGGCCGCATGTGCAGCTGGCGACACGCTGGATTCCAGCAGCGGGTGGACGCGGACCGGACCGTCGTATCCACGCATGGCGTGGACCTGCTGTAGAGCCGAGCCGATGCTCGGCTGGCGGGCGCCGGCAACCCAATCGCAGCCGAGCGTGGGCTCGGCTCTACAAGTCAGGGAAACCGCAGCTCAACCACGCCGTCATGCGGCAGCGTCACCCGCACCACGTCGCTTTGCAGGTCGCCCTCGCTGCGATTGGCGCTGCCGGTGCGCGAGATGCGTGCCAGCACTTCCACTTCGCGATGGGCCGACAGCGGTGCGGTTGGCATCGGGCTGTCAGCGTCACCCAGCCCGACCGTGTCCGGGAATCCGCTCAGCGGCAGCTTGCGAGCGGCCACCGGCATCGGCGGGCCGCCGACGGCACGGGCCAGCACGAACACCTGGGTGCTGGCCGGCCACTCGGTGCGCTTCAACGCAGGCAGCTGCACACGCACCTGCAACAGCGCCGGTGCAGCGACTGCCGTCGCGTCCGGTGCCTGGCCTGCGGCCTCGCGGGCAATCGCGATCTGCGCCTGCAGCGCCTGCGCGGCACCCGGTTCCAGTCGCGGCAGCAGGCCGCTCCACACATCCGCGGCCTCGGCATTCTTTCCGCGTTGGCGCAGGGCGATGCCCAGCAGCCAGCTGGCGCGCTCGGCGTCAGGGGCCTGTGTACGTGCCTGCTGCAACCAGGCCATCGCGGTGTCATCGAACTGCTTGCCGGCATCAGCCTGCGCGCGCGCCTGCGCGGCTTCCACCAGCACGCCCGGATCATCCGGTGCCAGTTCGGCGGCCTTCGCGAAGGCGTCTGCCGCAGCTGAGGCATTGCCCAGTTCGGCCTGCGAACGCCCGAGCAATGCCCAGCCATCGGCACGCTGAGGGTCGCGCTTCAGTGCATCCTGCAGGGCCTGCACGCCATCGCGCAGGGTGGCTACCGACGGCGTCGGCTGCAGCTGTGCTGCACGCGGATCACCGATCAGCAGGTACAGGCAGGCACCGGCCACGCCCAGTGCGAACACGCCGACCACGAAACCGCGACGACCGTGGTGGCGCAACGGCCACAGCACCCGGGCTGCCATCAGCGCAGCAACCAGACCGGCCAGCACCGGCAGCCAATGGTTCACCATTCGTCTCCTTCATCGGCCTTGCCGGCCGGCGCCGCGCCGACGGTGCGTCCACGTCGGCGGACGATGCCCAGCACCACCAGTGCACCGGCGCCGAGGACCAGCAGGGGGCCACCCCACAGCAGCCAGGTGCCCGGCTGCAACGGTGGTTGATAGAGCACGAACTCACCGTAGCGGGCGACCAGGAACTGCTTGATCTGTGCGTCGTCGTGGCCCTGCTGCATCAACTGCAGCACCTCCCGGCGCAGGTCCTGGGCGATCTGCGCGTTGGAGTCGGCCAGCGACTGGTTCTGGCACTGCACGCAGCGCAGCTGCGCGGCCAGGTCATGGAAGCGGCGTTCCTCGGCACCATCGCGGAACTGCAGCGGCTGCGGATCGTGCAGCGGCTGCTGGGCCAGCGCGGCCAGCGGCAGCATCAGGAGCAGCAGCGCCAGCAGCCAGCGCATCGGCTCAGGGCGCCGTATGCAGGGTGTTGCCGGCACTGCCCTGGGCCTTCTCGATCTTCTCCAGTGCCGGGATCAGCTTCTCGTCGACCACGTGCTGGGTCATCGCTCCGCTGTACTTCCAGCGTACGATGCCACTGCCATCAACCAGGAAGGTTTCTGGCGCAGCGGTCACGCCCCAGTCGATCGCGGTGCGGCCCTCAACATCGCTGAGCACCACCATGAACGGGTTGCCCAGCTGCTCCAGCCAGTGCAGCGCGTCCTTCGGATCATCCTTCCAGTTGTAGCCGATCACGCGCACGCGCTTGCTTTCCGCGAAGCGGGTCAGCACCGGGTGTTCCTCGCGGCAGGCCGCGCACCAGCTGCCCCATACGTTCAGCAGGTAGGGCGCACCGCGCAGGTCGTCGCTGTGCACGATCATCTCCGGATCGTGCAGCACCGGGAGCGCGAACGCGGGTGCCGGCTTGTCGATCAGCGCAGACGGCAGCACGTCGCGCTGCGGGTCACCCGATTTCATCACCCCGTAGATCATCAGCCCGAGCAGGCCGAAGAAGAACAGCACGCCGATCACGATGGCTACCGGCGGCAGCGGGCGGGAGGGGCGCGGGGCAGGGGACTCGGACATGGAAACTCCTACGGACGACGGAAACGGCGGTCGGCGGCGGCGATGAATCCGCCCAGGGCCATCAACAGCGCGCCCAGCCAGATCCAGCGCACGAACGGCTTGATGTGCACCCGTACCGCCCATGCATTGTTGCCCAGCGGCTCGCCCAATGCCACGTAGACATCGCCGTCGAAGCGTGCATCGATGCCGGCCTCGGTCATCACCTGGCCGCCGCTGGCGTACTGGCGCTTCTCCGGGTGCAGCAGGGCCAGTTCGCGGCCGTCGCGGAACACCCGCAGGTGACCGCGGTCGGCGATGAAATTGGGGCCTTCGCGATGGTCCACGCCCTCGAAGTGCACTTCGTAGCGACCGACCACCAGATGCTGGCCCGGTGCCAGCGCCACTTCACGCTGCACGTTCAGCGCTTCGACCAGCAGCGCGCCAGCCAGGAACACGGCGATGCCGGCGTGGGCGACGATCATGCCGAGCATCTCGGCGGTGAAGCGGCCATTGCCGCGCAGGCGCTGCCAGACGAAGCGTGCGGTGCCGAGTGCGACCCAGGCCGCAGCGGCGACGCCGATGCCGGCCTTCCAGCCGTTCTGCGGCGCCTGCCACCAGGCCAGCGCGCCCAGCAGCACGGCCAGCCCCAGCCATGGCGCCAGCAGCGCGAATGCACGCGAAGTTTGGTCGCGCTGCCACTTCACCAGCGGGCCGAACGGCAGCAGCAGGATCATCGGCGCCATCAGCAGCAGGAACAGACTGCCGAAGTAGGGCGGGCCGACCGAGATCTTGCCCAGCGACAGCGCATCGGCCAGCAGCGGGTACAGCGTGCCCAGCAGGACCATCGCGCAGGCGGTGGCCAGCAGCAGGTTGTTGGCCAGCAGCAGGGTCTCGCGCGAGGTGGCGGTAAAGCCACGGCGCGGATCGTCGGCGTCCACGCTCAGCTGGCTGGCGCGCAGCGCGTACAGCAGCAGGCTGCCGCCGACCAGCACCGACAGGAACACCAGGATGAACAGGCCACGCGACGGATCGGCGGCGAACGAATGCACGCTGGTCAGCACACCGGAGCGCACCAGGAAGGTCCCGAGCAGCGACAGCGCGAAGGCCGCGATCGCCAGCAGCAGGGTCCAACTGCCGAACGTGCCGCGCTTTTCAGTGACGGCCTGCGAATGGATCAATGCCGCACCGACCAGCCATGGCATGAAGCTGGCGTTCTCCACCGGGTCCCAGAACCACCAGCCACCCCAGCCCAGCTCGTAGTAGGCCCACCAGCTGCCCAGCGCGATGCCAAGAGTCAGGAAGCCCCAGGCGACGTTGGTCCAGGGCCGCGTCCAGCGCAGCCAGCGGGCGTCGACGCGGCCTTCCAGCAGCGCGGCCACCGCGAACGCGAACGGCACCGCGAAACCCACGTAACCGATGTACAGCATCGGCGGATGGATGATCAGCCCCGGGTCCTGCAGCAGCGGGTTGAGGTCGCGGCCTTCCAGCGGTGCCGGGTTCAGGCGCAGGAACGGATTGGAGGTGAAGATCAGGAAGGCGAGAAAGCCGACGCTGACAATGCCCATCACCGCCAGTACGCGCGCCTGCACCGGTGCTGGCAGGTGCCGCGAGAACAGCGCCACCGCGCCGGTCCACAATGCCAGCACCAGCGCCCACATCAGCAGCGAGCCCTCATGCGCACCCCACACCGCCGAATAGCGGTAGATCATCGGCAGCAGCGAATTGGAGTTCTCGGCCACGTAGCGCACCGAGAAATCCTGCTGCACGAACGCGGCGGTCAGCACCGCGAACGCGCCGGCCAACAGCAGCAGCTGCGCGAAGGCGGCCGGCCGTGCCACTGCCATCCATGCCGCGTTGTTGCGATGCGCACCGACCAGCGGCAGGCCGGCCTGCAGCAGCGAGGCCAGCAACGCACACAACAGCAGGATCTGACCCAGTTCGGGCAGCACTCAGCGCACCTCGGGGGCCGTCACCGGCACGTCGTGCTTGCGATGGGCATCGCCCATCTTGTCGGCCACTTCCTTCGGCACGTACTTCTCATCGTGCTTGGCCAGCACTTCGTCGGCGACGAAGACACCGTCCTGCAGGCGGCCACTGGCGACCACCGCGGTGCCTTCGGCGAACATGTC
Source organism: Stenotrophomonas sp. Sm10 (assembly GCF_030985515.1). Lineage (NCBI taxonomy): Bacteria > Pseudomonadati > Pseudomonadota > Gammaproteobacteria > Lysobacterales > Lysobacteraceae > Stenotrophomonas > Stenotrophomonas sp. Sm10. The sequence continues at coordinate 37,663 of NZ_JAPTFO010000033.1, read as the reverse complement.
CGGCAGGATCCGCGAGGTGGCCACCGCCAGCTGTGCATCGCCGTCGGTCACTTCGAAGCGCGCCTCCAGCGAGCCGACCGGGCGGTTGAAGGAGCCCTTCACCACCATGCCGCCCAAGCGGAAGCGCGACTGCGCATCGACATCGCCGCGCAGCACTTCCGAAGGGGTGTACAGGTAGGCGATGTTGCGCTCCAGTGCCATCGCCACCAGCGCGGTGGCCACGCCGGAGGCGAGCAGTGCCAGCAGTACCCAGGCCAGGCGGCGGCGTTGTACCGGCGTCATCGTTCCAGCTCCGTCGACAGCGGCCTCGCTGCGTCCTGCCTGCCCGCCCGGGTCTGCTGGCGTTGCTGGCGGGCCAGTGCCAGCCGGCGTGCCACGCGCAGTCGCAGCCACGAACCGATGGCATCGGCGCCGAGCACCAGTACGAACACGGCGTAGGCGCCGATCACATAGGGAAGGTGGGTCATGGCTGGGCCTCCGGGACAGGGCGTTCGGCACCGACACGTCCACCGACCCAGGCCTTGCCGGCCTCGCGGTCGAGATTGTCAGAGCGCGCCTTGGCCAGCACCGAACCGGCAAACCAGAACTTGGTGCCGATCACCATCCACCACAGCGGCGCGATCATCGCGCTGCTGATCGCCGATTCACCGAACACGTTGATGGACTGGCGCTGGTGCAGGCCGCCCCACCAGTCCACCGAATAGCGGATCACTGGCAGCAGGCTGACACCGACGATGGCCAGCAGGCCGGCCGCGCGTGCGGCGCTGCGGCGGTCCTCGATGGCGTGGTACAGGCCGATCACGCCCAGGTACAGGAACAGCAGCACCAGCTCGCTGGTCATGCGCGGGTCCCAGTCCCACCAGGTGCCCCAGGTGCCCTTGCCCCAGATGCTGCCGGTCAGCAGGGTGATCAGGGTGAAACCGGCGCCCATCGGCGCGCAGGCCATGGCCAGGATCTCGCAGACCTTGATCCGCCAGATCAGCGCGATGGCCGCGTACAGCGCCATCAGTGCGAACACGAACAGGCTCATCCAGGCACTGGGGACGTGGATGTAGAGGATGCGGAAACTGTCCAGCTGCTTGGCTTCCGGCGGAACCACCAGCAGCGCCTGCCACATGCCGACCAGCAGCACCGGCACTGCGGCGAGGTAGAACACCCGCGACCAGCGGGCGGCGAAACGGTCGAACGTGGGAGGCGAACCGAGTTGGTGGAACCAGCGGACAATCGGATTCATGCGTGGCGGCTATCCAGCAGGGGTGGATTGGCTCTCAGCTCGGTCAACTCAGAGAAATACGTATTGCAGCAGCAGTGGCCAGCGGAGCCAGCACCAGCGCGACCAGCAGGCCAGCGCCCAGCATCAGCAGCGCACCGACCGGATCCTGCCCGCGCCCGGCTGCCGCCAGGCTGCCTGCGCCGAACACCAGCACGGGCACGTACAGCGGCAACGACAGCAACGCCACGAGAATACCAGAGCGCCGGATGCCGACGGTCAGTGCAGCGACCACGCCACCGATCAGGCTCAGCAGCGGCGTTCCCAGCAGCAACGATGCCAGCAACATCGGCAGCTGGTCATGCGGCAGATGCAGCATTTCGGCCAGCAGCGGGCTGACCACGATCAACGGCAGGGCGGTGGTGGCCCAGTGCAGCAGCACGCGTACCAGCACCAGCCAGGCCAGCGGCACCGGCGCCAGCAGCCATTGTTCCAACGAGCCGTCTTCGGCATCGGAACGGAACAGCGAATCCAGCGACAGCTGTCCCGCCAGCAGCACGGCCAGCCACAGCACCGCGCCGGCGGTGGCGGCCAGCAGCTGTGGCTCGCGGCCCTGCGCCAGCGCGAACAGCACCACCACCAGCACCGCGAACAGCAGCGGTTGCAGCGCGTCGCCGCGGCGGCGCCAGAGCAGGCGCAGGTCGCGCTTGAGCAGGGCGCCTGCGGTCTGCCACAGGCCCGGTTCGGTACCCGGCGCGATCATGCGGCACCGCCGAGGTCGAGCTGGCGGGTACGCACCGGCGGTGCGGCATAGGCGCCGTGGGTGGTGACCAGCGCAGCGCCACCGGCGCGCAGGTGCGCCGAAATCATCCGGTTGACCAGGGTGATGCCCTCCAGGTCGAGGTTGGCATAGGGCTCGTCCAGCAGCCACAGCGGCGCCGGCGACAGCCAGATGCGCGCCAGTGCCAGCCGCCGCCTCTGCCCGGCCGACAGATGCCGCACCAGGGTGTCCTCGTAGCCGGCCAGGCCGACGATCGCCAGTGCGTTGCCGGGCATCTGCCGGGCACGCCGGCCATGCAGGCCGCACAGGAAGTGCAGGTTTTCCAGCGTGCCGAGGTCCGGCTTCAGCGCCGGCAGATGGCTGAGGTAGGCCACGTAGCGTGCACGTTCGGCGTTGCTCGCCGGCTTGCCGTCGATCCGCACCTGGCCGGCGCCGGGCCGGGCCAGGCCGGCCAGCACGCGCAGCAGGGTGGTCTTGCCGGCGCCATTGCCACCCTGCACCAGCAGTGCCTCGCCGGCGTCCACATGGAAGTCCAGCGGGCCGAACACCGGCTCGTCATTGCGGGAGAAGCTCAGGCCGCTGGCGGCCAGCAATGCAGGGGTGTTCAAGGGGCAGGGGTCTTCATGCCGGAGTGCGATGGCAATTGTAGCGGTGAATTCACATGGTAGTGCCGGCCGCTGGCCGGCAATTTCGCCATCTGCCAGCCGAGGTTGCCGGTCAGCGGTCGGCACTACCGACGCGCGGATTGCGTAAACTCGGGGGCCCTTGTTCTCCACAGTCCAGGCCGATGCAACCCACCACCAAGCTGCCCAAGGTCGGTACCACGATCTTCACCGTGATGTCCCAGCTCGCTGCCGAACATGGCGCGGTCAACCTGGGCCAGGGGTTCCCGGACTTTTCCGCGCCGCAGCGCCTGATCGATGAAACGGCCAAGGCGATGGCTGCCGGCCTCAACCAGTACCCGCCGATGACCGGCGTGGCGCCGCTGCGCCAGGCCATCGCACAGAAGTCGCTGGACCTGTACGGCGCCACCATTGATCCGGACACCGAAATCACCGTCACCAGTGGCGCCACCGAGGCCATCTTCAATGCCATCCACGCGGTGGTGCGCGCCGGCGAGGAAGTCATCGTGCTCGACCCGGCCTATGACTGCTACGAGCCGGCGATCGAGCTTGCCGGTGCCAAGGCCGTGCACGTGCCGCTGGACCCGCAGACCTTCGCTGTGGACTGGGACCGCGTGCGCGCGGCAATCACCCCGCGCACCCGCATGCTGATGGTCAACACCCCGCACAATCCGTCCGGTGCGATGCTGGACGAGGCTGACATGCAGGCGCTGGCCGAGCTGCTGCGCGGCACGCAGATCTACCTGGTCTCCGATGAGGTGTACGAGCACATCATCTACGACGGTCGCCGCCATGAGTCGGCGCTGCGCTATCCCGAACTGCGCGAGCGCACCTTCGTTATCTCCAGCTTCGGCAAGACCTACCACTGCACCGGCTGGAAGATCGGCTACGCCGTGGCGCCGCCATTGCTGACCGCCGAGTTCCGCAAGGTGCACCAGTACAACACGTTCACCAGCTTCGGCCCGGCCCAGTACGGCTTCGCCGCGATGATCCGCGACGAACCCGAACACCACCTGGAACTGGGCGCGTTCTACCAAGCCAAGCGCGACCGTTTCCGCGAGCAGCTGACCGGTACCCGCCTGAAGGCGCTGCCGGTCCCGGGCGGCTACTTCCAGCTGGTCGACTACTCGGCCATCAGCGACCTGCCGGACCATGAGTTCGTGAAGTGGCTGACCATCGAGAAGGGCGTGACCGCCATCCCGCTGTCGCCGTTCTACGAGTCCCCGCCGGCCGGCCAGCGCCTGGTGCGCCTGTGCTTTGCGAAGAATGAAGCAACGATGGACGCGGCGATCGAACGCCTGCGCCTGCTCTGAGCGGAGGCGTGAACATGCAGGACCTGCGCATTTCCCTCGTCCAGGGTGACACCCGCTGGCACGATCCGGCCGGCAACCGCGCCTACTACGGCGCGCTGCTCGCACCGCTGGCCGGCACCACCGACCTGGTGATCCTGCCGGAGACCTTCACCAGTGGCTTCTCCAATGACGCCATTGCCCAGGCCGAAGGCATGGACGGCCCGACCGTGGCCTGGGCGCGCGAACAGGCCCGGGCCCTGGGTGCGGCGGTGATCGGCAGCGTGCAGCTGCGCGACGGCGAGGGCGTGTACAACCGCCTGCTGTTCGCCACCCCCGATGGCAACCTGCAGTACTACGACAAGCGCCACCTGTTCCGTTACGGCGGCGAGCACGAGCGCTATGCCGCTGGCCGTGAGCGCCTGAGCGTGGAATGGAAGGGCTGGCGGATCAATCCGCAGGTCTGCTACGACCTGCGCTTCCCGGTGTTCTGCCGCAACCGCTACAACGTCGAGCGTCCGCAGCAGCTGGACTTCGATCTGCAGATCTTCGTGGCCAACTGGCCGTCGGCGCGCGCCTATGCATGGAAGACCTTGCTGCGCGCGCGCGCGATCGAGAACCTGTGCTTCGTGGCGGCGGTGAACCGCATCGGCGTCGATGGCAACCAGCTGCACTACGCCGGCGACAGCGCAGTCCTGGATTTCCTCGGCCAGCCGCAGGTGGAGATCCGCGAGCGCGAACAGGTGGTCACCACCACCATCTCGGCCGAGGCGCTGGCCGCCCACCGCGCGCGTTTCCCGGCGATGCTCGATGCCGATGCCTTCCACCTGGACGAGCAGGCCTGATACAGCACGACGGCGGCTGAATGCCTGCCACGCAGCGCGCGCGCCTGCATCCAACGTGCACGCGCGCGCTGCTAGATTCGCCGGCAGTCCGACCGAACTGGAAGTCCTGCCATGAACAAGCCCTTCGCCCTGCTGCTGGCCCTGTCTACTGCGACGCTGGCCCCGGCCGCGCACGCCGCCGGCAATCTTGATTGCCAGCTGCGCTACAACCTGTCCGGCTGGTCGCTGATCTACAAGACCGCCTCCGGCAACGGCACCGTCACCTGCAGCAATGGCGCCAGCATGCCGGTACGTATCGAAGTGAAGGGCGGCGGCCTGACCGTGGGCAAGTCGAAGATCACCAATGGCCGTGGCAGCTTCACCGGCGCGGTGAGCGTCAACGAGCTGCTGGGCACCTACGCCTCGGTTGGCGCGCATGCGGGTGCCGTGAAGTCCAGCAACGCGCAGGTGATGACCAAGGGCGACATCTCGCTGGCCCTGTCCGGTACCGGCAAGGGCTGGGACCTGGGCGTGGACGGCGCCGCCTTCACCATCAGCCGGCGCTGAGGCGCGTCGGCTGGGCAGTTCCCCAGCTGATGCGGATGTAGTGCTGTTCGGAATCGCTCAACAGCCGTTCGACATCGAAACCATTTTTCAGCAATTGTGCGACCGCGTCTTCGACGAGCTGCTCGCTGGCCATTACCTGGCTGAAGCCGAACACGATGTAGCGACGGCCATTTTCCGAGCCGGCCTGGATGGCGTTGTCGAGGTCGCGGTAGAACAGTTCGATCGGACGCTTGGCGGCGTCAGCGTTGGCGCGGGCCTGTTCGGCGGTGATGGTGATCATGGGCATCGGTCTTGTGTGGGACAGCGCGCACGATAGCCAGCGAATCAAAGCCGTTCCCGGAAGCCGCGCACAGTGCGCTGTTTTTGCAGCAATTCCTAGGTCGCAGCGGGACGCCGCCGCTGCAGCCAGAAGGCCAGCAGGCCACACACGATGAGCGTCGGTGCCAGCAGCTGCACTGCACCGACCAACGCCATTGCCGCACCGATCAACAGGTAGTAGAGCAGGCCGAACAGTGCGCCTGCGCTGCCAAGACAATGTGGGTAGCCGCGCAGGGCCTGGCCCAGCACATTGGGAATGGCAAGGCCGAAGCCCGTCACCACCGGCACCATCGCCGCGATCACGGCAGGGTGATCATGCAGCAGCGCAGCCAGGAGGCCTCCCGTCAGAACCAGGCCTGCGGCGGTGCGGATGCGCGTGGCCGCGGCAACGCCGGCACGCAACAGGCGGCCATTGCCCCATGCACCCAGTGCCGAGCCCAATGCCAGCAACGCGCCGCTGGCGCCGAACCAGGCGGCGGGCCAGTGCAGGCGCGCAAATACGAAAGGACCGAGCGCGTACCAGCTGTACATCGCTACGTTGAAAGCCATCACCAGCAATGCATGTGACCAGATCCAGCGATCGCACAGCAGTTGCCGCAGCAGCGGCAGCATGGGCGTGTGCGGGATATGTGCAGGGCGGCTTTCGCGCAGGCCAGCCAGGCATGCGACTGCCAGCACGGCAGCGGTCAGCAGCAGGCCGGACTGTACGCCGACATAGCCATGGACGGCGACCAGCAGCGTGCCCAGTGCAAGGCCGATGGCCGGGCTCAGGGCCAGGGCCATGCCGATCCAGGAGAATGCCTGCGCCAACGCGGGTCCCTGCAGGTGGTCGCGCAGCACGGTCTGGGTGACCACCGAAGCGGCGGCGGCGCCAACCGCGGCCAGCGCTTGGGCCAGCAACACCTGGCCGAAGCTACCAGCGAGCAGGCCGCCCAGTGCAGCCACGGCAAAGACGCCCAAGCCACATAGAAGGGCCGGGCGACGACCGATACGATCGGCCAGGCGCCCCCACAACAGCACGCCTGCAGCGAAGCCGAACAGATACAGGCTCATGGCCTGGCTGGCGGTACCCGGCGGCAGGGCGAAGCGTTTGGCCAGATCGGCCAGGGCCGGGCTGTACAGGGTCTGTGCCAACTGCGGAAACATCAGCAGTGCAATGGTGAGCAACAACAGGCGGCGCGACATGCGGGCGCTCCAGAAACGGGGCTGCGCATTGTGGTCGCGACTGCAATGACGCACCCTGTCTATCCTGTCATCGAATGTATGAAATCAGACATGGCCTGGTTGCAGCCGCACACGCACTTCGACGCCGATGCCTGGAGCGCTCCGGTGCTGGGGATCGCAGCCTCACTGGCGGATCACGACTCGGGTTGGCACCAGCATGCACGCGCGCAACTGCTCTACACCCGGCAGGGCTGCACGCGCCTCACCTACGGTGATCGCATCAGCCTGCTGCCGCCCGCGCGCGCCGCGTGGATTCCCGGTGGGCTACGCCATCGCGCGCAGATGCGCCAGGCGGTCGACTACCGTTCGTTGTACTTCGACGCCACCCTGTCAGCCCAGCTGCCCCGGCAACCAGCGATCATCGGCGTGGGGCCGCTGCTGCAGGCCTTGCTGGAGCCGATTGCGCAGGCGCCGTTCGACCATGACTGGCAGTCGCCGCGCGCGCACCACCAACTGGCGTTGTGCGTGCTGGAAATCGCTGCTGCACCGGTGGCGCCGATGGACCTGCCTTTGCCGCGTGATCCGCGCATTGCACGTTGCCTGCCGTTGGCCGAACAGCTGCCGCCCGAACTGCACGAACTGGCCACGCGTACCGGCCTGAGCGCGCGTACGGTTGGCCGGTTGATGCAACACGATACAGGCATGGGCTATCAGGCCTGGCGCCAGCAATGGCGCCTGATGCGGGCCATGGAGTTGCTGTTGCTCGGTCATCGCGTCGCGCATGTGGCCCAAGACACCGGCTTCTCCGCCGAGAGCCCGTTCATCGCCTTCTTCCGCGGCATGACCGGCACCACGCCCGCCGCGTTCCAGCGCCACGCAAAAGGGGACGGAGGGGATTAAGTCGCTTTCGCCCCTTTGATACAGGCCGTGGCAAAAACGACTTAATCCCCTCCGTCCCCTTTTCAAAGAAAAACCCCGGCCGGAGCCGGGGTTTTCATTTCAGTCGTGCCGGTAATCAGCCGCCGCGCGGGCCGCTGCGGCGCGGGCCGCCCGGTCCGCGGTTGCCACCGGGGCCGCCCGGACCACGGTTCCCACCCGGGCCGCCAGGGCCGCGATTGCCGCCCGGGCCACGGTTACCGCCGCCCGGACCACGACCGCCCGGACGCGCACCGTGCGCCGGCTTCGGGCTGCCGTAGGGGTTGAAGCCCGGCGTGGCGTGGTCGGACGGGAAGCTTGGGGCATTGCCCGGATGGCCGTACGGGTGCCTGTTGCCCTGGCCCTGCGAGCGGTTGCCGGCACCGGCCGGACGACCCTGGCCGCCTGCGCCGCCACGGCCTTCGCCGCCGAAACCGCCACGGCCCTGCCCGCCACCGGCGCCAGCACCCGGGCCCTTCGGCTTGCCGTACGGACGGCCCTGGCCGCCTGCACCCGGACCACGGGCACCGGGGCCGCGCGCGCCCGGACCGGCGTTGCGATGGCCGCTCGGGCCGGTGCTCACGCCATCCGGCACGTACCAGGTGCGGAATGCCGCAGGATTGCCTTCCGGCAGCGAACGGTCGTTCTTCTGGGTGCGCTGCTTGAACGGCTTCTGCGACTGCTTGGCTGCTGCTTCACCGCTGACCGTCAGGCCACCCTTGAAACCGCCGCCCTTGCCGCCGCGACCACGGCCGCGGTCTTCGCGGACGTTGTCGAAACGGCGCAGCTCGCGACCTTCGTCAGCGGTGTTGTGGCCATTGACGTAGGCATTGCCGCGGCCACCTTCGCGCACGCGCACGGTGGTCTTGGCGGCGCGGCGCTGGCCGATCACCGGCTGCAGCGTCAGCGCCGACGGTGCGCCTTCTTCCAGCTTCAGCTGCGCACGCAGCGCTTCCACCTGGGCGGTACCCAGTTCCACCGAATGGCCACGGGCCAGTTCGCGCGGCAGGCTAACCTTGCCGTAGCGGGTGCGCTTCAGGCGGCTGACCTGGCAGCCCTGCGATTCCCACAGGCGGCGCACTTCGCGGTTGCGGCCTTCCTTCACCACGACGCGGAACCAGTCGTGCGAATCGGTGCCACCGATGCGTTCGATCTCATCGAACTTGGCCGGACCGTCCTCCAGCGCGACGCCACGGCTGAGGCGGTCGACGATGGCGTCGGAGACCTTTTCCTCGCCTTCCGGCGCACGCACGCGCACCACGTACTCGCGCTCGACCTCGAACGACGGGTGCATCATGGCGTTGGCCAGTTCACCGTCGGTGGTGGCCAGCAGCAGGCCGGTGGTGTTGATGTCCAGCCGGCCGATGGCGATCCAGCGCGCGCCCTTCAGCGGCGGCAGCGATTCGAACACGGTCGGGCGGCCTTCGGGATCTTCGCGGGTGGTCACTTCGCCTTCAGGCTTGTTGTAGACCAGCACGCGCGACGGTTCGGACAGGGCGGTGGCGACGAAGCCGCGACCGTCCAGTTCGATCCTGTCGCCGCTCTTGACCGACATGCCGGTCTGCGCGACTTCACCGTTGACCTTGACCAGGCCCTCGGCGATGCGCTGTTCCAGCGCACGGCGCGAGCCGAGGCCGGCCTGGGCCAGCACCTTGTGCAGGCGCTCTTCCAGCTTGAACTGTTCGGAGGTGGCTTCGCGCTTCAGCGAGAGCTTGTTACGGGGGGTGTCACTCATCAGTTTTGCTCCGGCCGACGGTTTCGAGGTCGGCCTCTGGTTCGGAATCGGCTTGGTCAACAGCCACGGTCGTCATCGCGACGGCGTTGTCTTCGCGTTCGTTCAGGGGCACCGCGCGCTCGCCCGGCGCGGAATCGGGGTGCCCATCATCGAGGGGCGAAGGTGCTTGCTCATCGGTGGCCGACGCAGGCGCTGCATCGGCGGAATCGGGGGTGTCACTGCCGGCCAGGCCGGCGTCGTCGTTGGCGGCAGCGCCGTCGGCCGAGACGTCCGGACCGTCGGCGCCGGCAACGGCCGGAGCATCGCGGTCCAGCGCCAGCTGCGGTTCCAGCTCGCCCAGGTCCTTCAGTTCCGACAGCGGCGGCAGTTCGTCCAGCCGCTTCAGCCCGAAGTAGTCCAGGAAGCCCTTGGTGGTGCCGAACAGTGCCGGCTTGCCGGGCACGTCGCGGTGGCCGACCACGCGGATCCATTCGCGTTCTTCCAGTGCCTGGATGATGTTGCTGCTGACCGCCACGCCGCGCACCTGTTCGATCTCGCCGCGGGTGATCGGCTGCCGGTAGGCGATCAGCGCCAGGGTTTCCAGGGTGGCACGGGTGTAGCGGGTCTTGCGTTCGGTCCACAGCCGGCTGATCCAGCCATGCACTTCGCTGGTGACCTGGTAGCGGAAGCCCGAAGCGACCTCGACCAGTTCCACGCCGCGTCCTTCGCAGGCCTCGCGCAGCCGTTCCAGCGCACGTTCGATGCTGCCCGGCGGTGCGGGCTCATCTTCCGGGAACAGGTCCTTCAGCTGGGCCAGGGTGAGCGGCTGGCTGGAGGCCAGCAGGGCACCCTCGACAATGCGGTCGATCAGCGATTGGTCCATCGGCACTCAGCGCTCACTCATTGGCATTGGCGGCGTCGTTGTCGTCAAACTCGCTGCTGAACTGCAGCGGGGCGTTGGTGTTGCCGGCCGCCAGCGACTTGACGTAGATCGGCGCCAGCGGTTCTTCCTGGACGATGTCCAGCAGCTGTTCCTTGGCCAGCTCCAGCACCGCCAGGAACGTGACCAGCACGCCCAGCTTGCCTTCTTCGGCCGTGAACAGCCCTTCGAAGCGATAGAACCTGCCGTCTTCCAGGCGGCCGAGTACCTCGCCCATGCGTTGCCGCACGCTCAGTGCCTCGCGCTTGATGGCGTGGCCGCTGAACAGCTCGGCGCGCTTGAGCACGTCGTGCAAAGCCAGCAGCATTTCCTTCAGGTCCACCGGCGGCGGCAGCTTCACCGTGGCGCGTTCGGGCATGAAGGCATGCGCCACCGTGGTGTCGCGGTCCTGACGGGGCAGGGCGTCGATGTCCTCGGCGGCCTGCTTGAAACGTTCGTACTCCTGCAGCCGGCGCACCAGCTCGGCGCGCGGGTCGGCCTCATCGCCTTCCTCGCTGACCGGGCGCGGCAGCAGCATCCGCGACTTCACCTCGGCCAGGATCGCGGCCATCACCAGGTACTCGGCCGCCAGCTCGAAGCGCAGCTCGCGCATCACGGTGATGTATTCCACGTACTGCCGGGTGATTTCGGCCACGGGAATGTCCAGCACATCCAGGTTCTGGCGGCGGATCAGGTACAGCAGCAGGTCCAGCGGGCCTTCGAAGGCGTCCAGGATGACTTCCAGCGCGTCCGGCGGGATGTACAGGTCCTGCGGGATCTGCAGGACCGGTTGCCCATGCACCACGGCCAGCGGCATTTCCTGCTGCTGGGGGGCGGGCGGCCGGGTTGGCGGGTTCGCGTCGAGCGCGAGTTCGGAAGTCATCTAATGGACATCAGGATTGCAACGGACCAGTCGCGGCACCGGGTTCGCCGGGCCAACGCCACGGCGCCCCAGGGCACCAGACACGCCGGGATCGGCGCGATTCCACACATATCAAACAGCAGGACGCGCCGCAGGAGACGGCAGCGACAGAACTACGGGGAGGTCGTCTACGTGGCCCGGCCGGATGGTCCGGTTTGAAGCAGCGGGACGGTCGTCGGGGGCTGCGTTGGCCGCAAAACCGACGGGCTGCTGCATCCACCACGTGCAATGGAGTCTAGGGTAAGCCTTTGTCGCGCCAGTGTCCAGCCGGGCCGGGGCAGGGAGCGCATTGGCTAGAATCTGCGCACCCGACAAAGCAAGCGAGGAAATGCCGGTGTGGTATGTGATCGAAGGGTATGACGGCCAGGATGTGCTGGCGCAGCGGCTGCAGGCGCGGCCGGAACACCTGGCGCGCCTGCATGCGCTGCGCGACGAGGGGCGCCTGCTGCTGGCCGGGCCGTGCCCGGTGGTGGACAGTGAAGACCCGGGCCCGGCCGGCTTCAGTGGTTCGGTGGTGATTGCACAGTTCGAGTCGCTGCCGCAGGCCCAGGCCTGGGCCGATGCCGACCCGTACGTCGCCGCCGGCGTATACACCCATGTGCAGGTGCGGCCGTTCCGCAAGGTCCTGCCGTGAACGCGGAGCGGATCGAGCGGATGCGTGACGCACTGCAGCAGGCGCTGGCCCCCAGCGTGCTGGAAATCGAAGACGACAGCCATCGTCACGCCGGTCATGCCGGTGCACGCGATGGCCGCGGCCATTTCAACGTGCATGTGGTCAGTGAGCGCTTCGCCGGGCTGGGTCCGCTGGCCCGGCACCGCGCGGTCTATGCCGCGCTGGGGTCGATGATGGAGACCGATATCCACGCGTTGTCCATCCGCGCGCAGACCCCGTCAGAACAGGGCTGAGCCCTTGTCCCACGCTGTCCTGGCGGGTCCTTCATGGGCCTCGCCACGGACAGGTTTTCATGTCCATTTCGGGACATTCGCCTAACGGACTGTTTACAAGCCCAGATGGAAACGCTTACATTCCGCGCCAATGCTGGTAGGTCCAAGCCGTGGAGGGCGGCTTCGTGAACAAGGCAGCTATCACAATCAAAGACGTCGCACGCGAAGCCCGGGTCTCCGTGGCCACGGTTTCCCGCGCGCTCAACGGGCATGAAAATGTCGCCGAACCGGTCCGCCAGCTTGTGCTGGAGGTGGCCGCACGGTTGCGTTACACCCCGCACGCCGCCGCCCGCAGCCTGAGCAGCCGCCGCACCAATACGGTGGGCGTGGTGCTGCCTGACCTGTACGGCGAATTCTTCTCCGAGTTGATGCGCGGCATCGACGGCGTGGCCCGCAACCGCCGCCAGCACCTGCTGGTGTCCAGCTACCACGGCGACCAGGAACAGCAGGGCGCGGCCCTGCGTGCCATGCGCGGCCGCGTCGACGGCCTGCTTGTGCTCTCGCCCTACGCCGAGAGCCCGGGCTTCCTGACCGACAACCTGCCGCAGTCGCTGCCGACGGTGTTGATCAATACCTATCTGCCCGGGCAGGACCACCCGGTGCTGAGCATCGATGACCATGCCGGTGCGATGGCGATGACCCGCCATCTGCTCGACGCCGGTCACCGCCGTATCGCTTTCATTTCTGGCCCGGGCCTCAACTTCGACGCGCGCGAGCGCCTGCGCGGCTTCCGTGACGCGCTGGCGGCTTTCGGCAGTGACGCCGAAGGCATCGAGCTGCCCGGTGATTTCGACGAAGCTTCCGGCCATCGCGCCGGTCAGGAGTTGCTGGCAGCCGGAGCGCTGCCTGATGCCGTGTTCGCCGCCAACGACATGATGGCGCTGGGATGCCTGTACGCGTTCACGCAGGCCGGTGTCCGTGTCCCGGCCGATGTGGCCCTGGCGGGTTTCGATGATATTCCACTGGCGCGTTTCGTCCACCCGTCGCTGACCACCATGCAGGTCAGCATCGCCGAGCTCGGCGACCGGGCCATGACGCGTCTGATGCAGTTGATGGACGGCACCTCCACGGATGGGGCAGGGGACAAGCAGACCCTGGTTCCCCGCTTGATTGTTCGCGATTCCACCACTCCGCCATCCGGCCGTTGAAGCCAGAGGCGTTCCTTCTTTTTTGATTGATCGCAGGGACCGCGCAAGCGGTTACCGCCACCCGGAGATTGAGTTGATGATGCATACCACCTTCCGCATGCCGGCGCGCCGGCTGCTGAGCACCGCACTGGTCAGCTGCCTGATGCTGGCTGCCGCCCCCAACGTCATGGCGCAGTCGGCCAACGCCAGCCTGCGCGGCCAGGTTGCCGGCGCCCAGGCAGGCACCGAAGTGACCGCCACCAACGTGGCCACCGGTACCGTCCGCCGTGGCACCATCCGCGCCGACGGCAGCTACTCGCTGATGGGCCTGGATCCGGGCACCTACAACGTGGTCGCCAACGGCCAGACCCAGAAGGTCACCGTCACCGTGGCCTCGACCGCGACGCTGAACTTTGCCGGTGCCGCCAGCAGCACCCAGGGTTCGACCGCGGCCACCAACCTGGACACCGTCAACGTTGTTGCGCCGACCCTGCTGCAGGAAGTGCGCACCTCCGAAGTCGGCAAGACCGTCAGCCTGCAGCAGATCCAGACCACCCCGCAGGTGTCGCGCAACTTCCTGGAGTTCGCCGACGCGGTGCCGGGCCTGATCTTCACCCGCGACGCCAAGGGCAACACCTCGCTGCGCGGCGGCGCCACCAATGCCGATGGCACCAACGTGTACATCGACGGCGTGGGCCAGAAGAGCTACGTCAAGGGCGGCGGCGTGGCCGGCCAGTCCGGCAGCGCCGGCAACCCGTTCCCGCAGCTGGCCATCGGCGAATACAAGGTCATCAGCGGCAACTACAAGGCCGAGTATGGCCAGGTGTCGAGCGCCGCGGTGACGGCTGCAACCAAGTCCGGCACCAATGAGTTCAAGGGTGAGGCGTTCTACCGCTACACCGATGAAGACATGCGTGCCAAGACCCCGGCCGAGCGCCAGGGTGGCAAGGAGAAGATGGTCTCGGCCGAGAAGGAATACGGCTTCGCCCTGGGCGGCCCGATCGTCCAGGACAAGGCGCACTTCTTCGTGACCTACGAAGCCAAGCGCTTCGACCTGCCGGTCACCATCGCGCCGGATGGCGCGGTCACCGGCGCTGCCGGCCTGCTGCCGCCGGCCGGCGCCGCCGGCCTTGGCCCGGCCAGCCAGCCGTTCCAGCAGGACCTGATCTTCGGCAAGATCGACTTCGAGCCGACCGACAACGATCGCATCGAGCTGACCTTCCAGGACCGCGACGAAACCCAGTCGCAGTTCAGTGGCCAGACCTCGCCGGAAGCCGGCCGTGAAGTGGTCAACACCGACCGTCGTTACGCCCTGCGCTGGAACCACAGCGGTGAGCGCTACTACAACGAGTTGATGGTCACCCACGAAGACTCGTTCAACAACCCGACCCCGCTGACGCTGGCCAACGGCATCACCTACACCGCACCGGACGGCCCCGAAGACCGCACCATCGTGAAGATCGGTGGCGCCTCGGCACTGGATTCGCAGGTGAAGGGCCAGAAGGGCTGGTCGATCGAAGACAACCTGACCCTGGATGGCATCCAGTGGGCCGGTGACCACACCATCAAGATGGGCGTGAAGTACAAGGCGATCGATCTGTACGCATCCGATGCGGCACAGATCAACCCGACCTTCACCTACTCGCTGGGCGATCCGGACTTCCCCGATTCGATTCCGTACAAGGCGCAGTTCGTCAAGCCGGTGACCGGCGTGTCCGGCGTGTCCGGCGAAGTGCGTTCGAAGTCCAAGCAGTACGGCGTGTTCATCCAGGACGACTGGCAGGTCAACGACCACCTGCAGCTGAACATCGGCCTGCGCTGGGACTACGAAAAGACCCCGTCCTACCTGGACTTCGTGACCCCGCAGCAGGTGGTCGACGCCATCTATTCGCAGGATCCGCGCGCCCCCGCCGGCCAGACCTATGCCGATTCGCTGGCACTGGGCGGCCTGGACATCAGCGACTACATCAGCAACGGCCACAACCGCAAGGCGTTCAAGGATGCCTGGCAGCCGCGCCTGGGCTTCTCGTATGACATCAATGCCGACGAGCAGCACGTCATCCACGGCGGTGCCGGCCGTTCCTACGACCGTGACCTGTTCGACAACCTGCAGCTGGAAACCACCAAGCTGGCCCTGCCGCAGCCGACCATCTACTTCCGCAACCCGGCCACCAACACCTGCATCAACGGCCAAGCCGCCTGCTATGACTGGAATCCGAACCTGCTCAACGGCATCGGCAACCTGCAGGCACTGGTCGGCGCGACCAGCAATGCCGGGCTGGAGGTTGACCTGCTGAACAACAAGCTGAAGGCGCCGTACTCGGATCAGTTCAGCCTGGGCATGAGCAACCAGATCGGCGACTGGCTGACCGATGCCACCATCGCTCGTACCCTGAGCTACGACGGCTTCGCCTTCACCCTGGGCAACCGCTACCCGACCGGCCAGTTCTTCGATGATCCGCGCCTGTGCGGCGGCACCTCCGCAGGCCTGAGCCAGGCCTGGAGCTGCAACGTGCCGGGCTTCGGCAGCCTGATCATCGGCCAGCAGGGCATCAAGACCCGCGCCACCCAGGTCCTGTTGTCGGCACAGAAGCCGTTCACCAAGGAAAGCGGCTGGGGCACCTCGATCGCCTATACCTGGACCACTGCGCGCCATAACCGCGACATCAACGAGAAGTATGCGTTCGATCGCGGCCTGATCGGTGACTACCCGACCATCCGCTCCAACGGCGCGCCGCGCCACCGCCTGGTGGTGACCGGTTCCTACGCGGGCTTCTGGGGCATCACTTTCGGCGGCAAGATCACCCTGGCCACCCCGACCGCCGTCAACGACTGGTACCCGGTGATGCAGGCCAGCGGCTACACCCTGCCGACCCCGCAGGCGGCCGTGCCCAACGCCACCGGCAAGTTCCTGGTGGGTGGCAAGATCTTCGGCTACCGTTCGGTCGACCTGCAGGCGACGAAGACGTTCAAGCTGGCGGGCAACACCGAGCTGTACGCCCGCCTGGACATCATCAACGTGTTCAACTTCGACAACTTCTCCACCTACAACTACGTCAAGACCAACGGCAAGCTGCAGGCCAGCTACAACGAGACCGGCGACATCATCGGTACTCCGCGCCAGGTCAAGGCCGAAGTGGGCTTCCGCTTCTAAGCCCGGGCGGTGATGCATGACCCGATGCCGCCGGCTCGCTGGCGGCATCGGTCAAAACGGCAATGGCCGGCCCTGTGCCGGTCCATTGCCCACGCCGCTGCCGGCCAGGGGGCAGCGGCGTGGGCAATGATCGCGGTGTCAAGCCACGTTTTTCGTGGTTTTTTAAGAACGCACCTTGTAAACGATTTCAGATCATTGGACGTTATGCTTTCCCATCGATCAGACCACCGGAGGAACCGCGCCATGCAGGCACGCCATCTGTTGTCCGCCGCAGCGCTGAGCCTGGCCGTGGCCGCCTGCCAGCCGGCCCAGCAGGAACCTGCCAAGCCCCGCCCGCCGGTGATCCTGATCGAGGCCGACGCACCGCCGCGGCCGATGAAGCCGGAGCTTCCGCCGCTGTTCGATGACATCGAACGCCGCACTTTCCAGTTCTTCTGGGACACCACCAACGAAGTGAACGGCCTGACCCCGGACCGCTATCCGTCGCGGCCGTTCGCCAGCATCGCTTCGGTCGGCTTCGCACTGACCGCCTATCCGATCGGTATCGAGAACGGCTGGGTCAGCCGCAACCAAGCGATCGATCGGACGCTGACAACGCTGAAGTTCTTCCGCGACGTGCCGATGGGCCCGCAGCGAACCGGCAAGGCCGGCTACAAGGGCTTCTACTACCACTTCCTGGACATGCAGGAAGGCCGTCGCTACGACAGCTGGGTCGAACTGTCCTCGGTGGATACCGCACTGCTGATGATGGGCGTGCTGTTCGCGCAGTCGTACTACGACGGCGATGATCCGCGCGAGAAGGAGATCCGCCAGATCGCCGACACCTTGTACAAGAAGGTGGACTGGCCGTGGCTGCAGCAGCGTGCGCCGCTGATCTCGATGGGCTGGTTCCCCGAGAGCGGCTTCATCGACCACGACTGGATGGGCTACAACGAGGCGATGATGGTCTACATCCTTGCCCTGGGGTCGCCCACGCACCCGGTCAGCCCGGATGCGTGGACGGTGTGGACGCGCACCTACGACAACGACTGGGGTGTTTACCAGGGCCAGGAATACCTGTCCTTCGGCCCGCTGTTCGGCCACCAGTACAGCCACGTCTGGATCGACTTCCGCGATATCCAGGACGCATACATGCGCGAGCGCGGCAGCACTTATTTCCTCAACAGCCGCTCGGCTGCGCTGGCCCAGCGCGAATACGCCATCGCCAACCCGATGCAGTGGAAGGAGTATGGCGAGAATGTGTGGGGCCTGACCGCCAGCGATGGCCCGCAGAACACCACGCAGGAGTACCGCGGCGAGCAGCGCCAGTTCCGCCATTACTCCTCGCGCGGCGCTGGGCTGCGCGAGAATTTCGATGACGGCACCATTGCCCCGACTGCTGCGATCGCCTCGGTGGTGTTTGCGCCGGAGCAGGTGATCCCGGCCACGCTGGAAATGCACAAGCGCTACGGCGACTACATCTATTCCAGCTACGGCTTCCTGGATTCATTCAACCCCAGCTTCAACTACGACATCCCGATCAAGACCGGCCGCCTGGTGCCGGATCGCGGCTGGGTCGCCAGCGA
Organism: Stenotrophomonas sp. Sm10; assembly: GCF_030985515.1. Taxonomy (NCBI): domain Bacteria; kingdom Pseudomonadati; phylum Pseudomonadota; class Gammaproteobacteria; order Lysobacterales; family Lysobacteraceae; genus Stenotrophomonas; species Stenotrophomonas sp. Sm10. The sequence continues at coordinate 19,626 of NZ_JAPTFO010000033.1, read as the reverse complement.
TTACATCGCCATCGACCAGGGACCGATCCTGACCATGATCGCCAACTACCGCAACGATTTCGTGTGGGAGGTGATGAAGAAGAACCCCTACATCCGCAAGGGACTGGAGCGGGCAGGGTTCAGCGGTGGCTGGCTGGCGCCGGAAGGCGCGTTCCAGCCGCTGGAGCTGCAGAAGGACGAAAAGGCCGCGGCGGCACGCGCGGTGGGTATCGCCGAATCACGCGCGGCTGCCGCGCAGGAACAGAAAAACAATGCCAACCGCAACACAGGGCAGGGGAAGTAACCCGGTGCCGAACTGGATCGACCGCCTGCGCCGCTGGGCGCTGCCCGCCCTGGCCGCTTTGGCCGTGGCCGGCTGCGCCCGCACCGAGCCTGGAACCACCACCGTGCGCTTCTGGGCGATGGGTCGCGAAGCCGAGGTGGTCAGCGAGCTGATCCACGAGTTCGAGGCCGAAAATCCCGGCATCAAGGTGGATGTGCAGAACATCCCGTGGACCGCTGCGCACGAAAAGCTGCTGACCGCGTTCGCCGCCGATGGCCTGCCGGACGTGTGCCAGCTCGGCAATACCTGGGTGCCGGAGTTCGCCGAACTCGATGCATTGACCCCGCTGCAGCCGTTCGTGCAGCGCTCCACTGTGGTCGATCCGAAAGATTACTTCCAGGGCATCTGGGATACCAACGTGATCCACGGCGAGCTGGTGGGCGTGCCGTGGTACGTCGATACACGCCTGATCTACTACCGCAAGGACCTGCTGGCCAAGGCCGGCTACGACCACCCGCCGCGTACCTGGGCCGAGTGGGACGAGCAGATGGCGGCGATCAAGCGCATGCAGGGGCCGAACCGCTATGCGGTGCTGATGCCGATCAATGAGTTCGAGCAGCAGTTGTCCTTGGCACTGCAGCAACCCGATCCGCTGCTGCGCGACGATGACACCCGCGGCAATTTCGCCAGCCCGGGGTTCCGCCGCACGCTGGCCTTCTACGCCAACATGTTCGAGCAGGGCTGGGCGCCGAAGATGTCCGAGACGCAGATCTCCAACGTCTGGGACGAGTTCTTCCGCGGCTTCAACGTGTTCTACATCTCCGGCCCCTGGAACATCCGCGAGTTCAAGAAGCTGCAGCCGAAGGAACTGGAAGGGCAGTGGGGCACCGCGGCGCTACCGGGTCCGGACGGCCCCGGCGCCGGCATCGCCGGTGGCACCAGCCTGGTGATCTTCCGCAAGTCGCAGCAGAAGGAAGCGTCGTGGAAGCTGATCGAGTTCCTGTCGCGGCCGCAGATCCAGGCGCGTTTCCATTCGATCATCGGCGATCTGCCGCCGCGCCGCAGTACCTGGAACGCACCGTCGCTGGCCAACGATCCGCTGGCAGCGGCATTCCGTGACCAGCTGGAGCGGGTCAAGCCGACGCCGAAGGTGCTCGAATGGGAGCGCATCGTGCAGGAAATGCGCATCGTCACCGAGAAGGTGGTGCGCGGTGGCCTGCCGCAGGACAAGGCCGTGGAAGAACTGGACCAGCGCGTGGACAAGGTGCTGGCCAAGCGCCGCTGGATGCATGAACAACAACGCCTGCAGCAGCGCGCACCGTCGTCGCAGTCCAGCAGTGCCGTAGCCGCCGGGAGCGCGCAATGAAACGTACTTCGCTTGCCGGCTGGATCTTCGCCGGGCCCTCGTTGATCGTGCTGGGCGTGTTCTTCGGCCTGCCGGTGGCTTCGGCGCTGGCGCTGAGCGTGACCGACTTCGACCTGTATGCCCTGGCTGACAGCAGCAACCTGCGGTTTGTCGGCCTCGGCAACTACATCGACCTGCTGCAGACACCGATGTTCTGGAAGTCGCTGTGGAATACCACCTACTTCGTGTTGATCGGTGTGCCCTTGTCGATCAGCGTGTCGCTGGGCGCGGCGATGCTGCTGAACGCACCGGCCGCGCGCTTCAAGGCGCTGTTCCGCACCGCGCTGTTCGCGCCGGTGGTGACCACGCTGGTGGCGGTGGCGGTGATCTGGCGTTACCTGTTCCACACCAGCTACGGCCTGGTGAACTACGGCCTGGGCCACCTGGGCATCAGCCCGATCGACTGGCTGGGCGATCCCAACTGGGCGATGCCGACCATCATGCTGTTCGCGGTGTGGAAGAACTTCGGCTACAACATGGTGATCTTCCTGGCCGGCCTGCAGGCGATCCCGCATGACCTGTACGAGGCTGCGCGCATCGACGGCGCCTCGCGCTGGAAGCAGTTCCTGCACATCACCCTGCCGATGCTCGGCCCGGTGCTGCTGGTGGTCGGGGTGATCACCGTGTCCGGCTACTTCCAGCTGTTCGCCGAGCCGTATGTCATGACCCGCGGCGACCCGCTGCAGAGCACCGTCAGCGTGCTGTATTTCATGTTCGAGGAAGGCTTCAAGTGGTGGAACCTGGGACGCGCCTCCGCCGTGGCGTTCCTGCTGTTCCTGATCATCCTGGCGGTGACCACCGTGATGCTGCGTTTCGGCCGCAAGAGGCAGTTGGTATGAGTCGTGAAATCGGCCAGTCGCGCTGGTACCCGTGGTTGATCAATGGTGCGTTGCTGGTGCTGGCCCTGGTCAGCCTGGCACCGCTGTTGTGGATGCTCTCGGTCTCGTTCATGCCGCAGGGCGAGGCCAGCCATTTCCCGCCGCCGCTGCTGCCTTCCAGCATCACCACGCACAACTACCATGAGTTGTTCGCGCGTACCGGCATGGGTGGCAACTTCGCCAACAGCCTGCTCGTCTCGCTGGCGATCACCTTTGGCTCGCTGTTGCTCAACACCATGGCCGGCTATGCGTTCGCCAAGCTCAACTTCGTCGGGCGCGAGCGCCTGTTCCAGGTGCTGATGGCGGCGCTGGTGATTCCAGCGCAGGTGGCGATGCTGCCGCTGTTCCTGCTGATGAAGCAGCTGGGCCTGGTCAACAGCTTCGGCGGCGTGATCGTGCCGGCGCTGGCCAGCGTGTTCGGCATCTTCCTGGTGCGCCAGTACGCGCGTTCGATTCCGGACGAATTGCTGGAAGCGGCCCGTATCGACGGGGCAGGGGAGCTGCGCATCTTCTTCCAGATCGTGCTGCCGATGCTCAAGCCGGTGCTGGTGACCCTGGCGATCTTCACCTTCATGGGCGCATGGAACGATTTCATGTGGCCGCTGATCGTGTTGACCGATCAGGAGCACTACACTTTGCCGGTGGCGCTGGCCACCCTCTCGCGCGAGCACATCATGGACGTGGAAATGATGATGGCCGGCGCGGTGGTCACCGTGGTCCCGGTGCTGGCGCTGTTCCTGGTGCTGCAGCGGTACTACATCCAAGGTCTGTTGCTGGGGAGCGTCAAGGGATGAAGCGAGCGATCGCCGTTGGACTGGGCCTGCTGTGGACCTCCCTGGCGATCGCCGCGCCACCGGCGCTGCCGGCACCGAAGGTGCTGGACGACTTCGACGACGTCGCGGCCTGGAAGCTGGTGCTGTCCGACCAGGTCAGCGGTTCGCTGCGCCCGGTCAGTGGCGCTGGCGGCGGCCGCGCGCTGTGCCTGGACTATGACTTCCACGATGTCTCCGGCTACGTCGGCATCCGCCGCGCGCTGAACATCGAATACCCGGTCAATTACCGTTTCGGCTTCCAGTTGCGCGGTGATTCACCGGGCAACGACCTGCAGTTCAAGTTGATCGATGCCAGCGGCGACAACGTCTGGTGGGTCAATCGGCCCGGCTACAGTTTCCCCAAGGGCTGGACGCCGGTCGAGTACCGCCGGCGCCAGATCGACAAGGCGTGGGGTCCCTCGCCCGAGAAGGAGATGGCGCGCAGCGCCGCAGTCGAGTTCACGATCTACAGCAAGGTCGGCGGCCGCGGCACCGTATGCTTCGACAGGCTGACCCTGCAGGGGCTGCCACCGCAGGATGATTCGGCGCTGGTGCCGTCGGTGATTGCCGATACCGCCACCGCGCTGCAGGACCGCATGATCGACGGCAAGAGCGACACGTTCTGGATCAGCGGTGGCGTCAAGCAGCAGACCATCAGCCTGGACCTGCACAAGAGCCGCGAGATCGGCGGTGTCGTGATCGATTGGCTGCCGAACCTGGAAGCCAATCGCTACACCGTGCGGACGTCCGAGGATGGCCGGGATTGGCGCATCGTGCGCGAAGTGACCAGCGGTGCCGGTGGCCGCGACTGGCTTGCCCTGCCGGATACCGACGCGCGCTACGTGCGTTTCGATCTGCGCGATGGCCCGAACTGGCGCTATGGCATCCGTGACATCGCACTCAAGCCGCTGGCGTTCGCCGCCACGCCCAATGCCTTCCTGTCCTCGGTAGCCGCCGATCTGCCGCGCGGTTCGTTGCCGCGCGCGTATGTGGGCGAACAGCCCTACTGGACCCTGCTCGGCCTCGATGGTGGCCAGGAGCAGGCGCTGATCAGCGAAGATGGCGCGCTGGAGCCGGCCAAGGGCAGCTTCAGCATCGAGCCGTTCATCCGCCTGGACGGCAAGCTGCTGGACTGGTCGAAAGTGGCTATCACCCAGTCGCTGCAGGATCACTACCTTCCGATCGCCACCGTCGACTGGGTGCATGAGAAGGCCGGACTCTCGGTGACCGGTTTCGTGCAGGGCACGCCCGAGCGTGCGCAGCTGATCGGCCGCTACCGGCTGAGCAATCCGGACAAGGTCGCGCACGAATACACCCTGGCACTGGCGATACGGCCGTGGCAGGTCAATCCGCCCACCCAGTTCCTTAATACCGTCGGAGGCTTCAGCCGGATTGATGCCCTGGATGTAGGTGAGCAGCTGGTTCGGGTCAACGGTGAGCCGCGGATCTATCCGCTGCAGGTACCGGACGCGCGCTTTGCCAGTACGTTCGATGGCAAGCTCGATGCGATGCATCTGGAAAGCGGCACGTACCCGGCGACCACGGCGGTGAAGGACAGCACCGGCATGGCGTCGGGTGCGCTGGTGTACACGATCAGGCTGGAGCCCGGGCAGAACCGTGAGGTGGCGGTGGTGCTGCCACAGACCGGTGGCTGGGCGCCGCAGGCGCTGGATGTGGCCAAGGCGCAGGCGCAGGTGGCCGAGCAGTGGCGGAAGAGGCTGGGCGTGGTTTCGCTGCAGGTGCCTGCTGCAGGCCAGCCACTGGTCGACACCCTGCGCACGGCGGTGGCGCACATGCTGATCTCGCGTGTCGGACCGCGCCTGCAGCCGGGCACGCGGTCGTATGCGCGCAGCTGGATCCGCGACGGCGCGATGATCTCCGAGGGCCTGCTGCGCATGGGGCGCAGTGATGCGGTGCGCGATTACGTCAACTGGTATGCGCCGTACCAGTTCGAAAACGGCAAGGTGCCGTGCTGCGTCGACGCGCGCGGCAGCGACCCGGTGCCGGAGAACGACAGCCATGGCGAGTTGATCTACAGCATCGCCGAGTATGGGCGCTACACCGGCGACAGCACGTTCACCGAGCTGATGTGGCCGCACGTGCAGGGCGCCTACAACTACATGGAGCAGCTGCGCGCCAGCGAGCGCACCGAGGAAAACCGCGCGCGCAACCCGGCGTTCTACGGGATGATGCCGGCCTCGATCAGCCATGAAGGCTATTCGGCCAAGCCGATGCATTCCTACTGGGACAACTTCTGGGCACTGCGCGGCTACAAGGACGCGGCGCTGCTGGCGACCCAGCTGGGCAAGGTCGAGGCGATGCAGATCGCCGAATCGCGCGACCAGTTCCGTGCTGACCTGCAGGCCTCGCTGCTGTCGGCGATGCAGCAGCACAAGATCGATTACCTGCCGGGCTCGGCCGAGCTGGGCGACTTCGACTCGACCTCCACCACGATCGCGCTTGCCCCCGGTGGCGAGCAGGGCCGGCTGCCGCAGCAGGCGCTGGAGGCGACCTTCGAGCGCTACTGGAACGAGTTCGTTGCCCGTCGCGATGGCAAGCGCGAGTGGAAGGATTACACCCCGTACGAATGGCGCAACGTGGCAGCGTTCGTGCGCCTGGGCTGGCGCGACCGCGCCTGGCAGGCCACCGAGTTCTTCTTCAGGGACCGCGCGCCACAGGCCTGGAACCAGTGGGCCGAAGTGGTCTCGCGCACGCCGCGCAAGCCGTTCTTCGTCGGTGACCTGCCGCACGCCTGGGTGGCTTCGGACTTCGTGCGCTCTGCGTTGGACATGTTCGCTTACAACCGTGATCTGGACGATGCGCTGGTACTGGCCGCTGGCGTGCCGACCGCGTGGCTGCAGGGCGAGGGCATTGCCGTGCAGGGCCTGCGCACGCCGCAGGGGCAGTTGAACTACCGCCTGCAGCGCAGCGACAAGCAGCTGGTGCTGGAGGTGCAACCGGGCCTGGTGCCGCCGGTCGGTGGTGTGGTGCTGCCGTGGCCGTATGCTGGCGACCCGGGCGAGGCGAGCATCAACGGTGAAGCGGCCCAGTGGGTCAACAGAGAACTGCACGTGCACCAGCTGCCGGCGCGGATCGAGATCGACGTGCCGAGCGCAGTGCGCCGCGCCGAACGCAAGGGGCAGTAACGATGAAGCAGCAGCGGGCGAAGGTGCGCACGTCGGTGCGCGCCCTGGGGCTGGCCATTGCAATGGCATTGCCGGGCGTGATGATGGCGGCTGAACCGGCTGGCACGACTGTGGCGCCCGACGTTGCCAGCGCGCCGGGCATGAGCATGGTCACCTTCAACCTGCACCACGACCGCGAAGACTGGCCGAGCCGGCGCCGCACCATCCTGGCCGAGCTCAAGCGCCTGCAGCCGGATGCGGTTGCCCTGCAGGAAGTGATCCAGCGCCGCAACGTGCGAAACCAGGCGCAATGGCTGGCCGGCCAACTCGGCTACAGGTATGTGTTCGTGTCCACCGATCCGGTCGCGGCACCCAAGCGCTACGGCAATGCGCTGCTGACCCGGCGGCCGATCCTCGCTCAGGGCGATCATCTGCTGCAGCCGCTGGACGACTACCGCACCGTGGCCCACCTGCGCATCGACGTCGACGGCACGCCGGTAAACATCTACGCCACGCATCTGAACGAGCGCAGCGACGAGAACGGGCAGCGCATCCGTCGCACCCAGGTCGAAGACCTGCTGCGCTTCATCACTGCAACCTCGGCCGGTGCACCGGTGGTGATCGCCGGCGACTTCAATGCACTGGTGGATGCCGGCGACCTGAGCGAGCTGCGCAGCCACTACGGCGACAGCTACGGCAGCGTGCATGTCAACACCGATCTGTCCGCGGTCAGTACGCTCAACCGTCACTATTACCAGGCGCCGTCGCGGATCGACCACATCTTCTTCCAGCAGGACGAGATGGTCGCACGCGAGGCGAAGATCCTGTTCGACCAGCCCGATGACAGCGGTCGCTGGGCCTCGGACCACTACGGCGTGTGGACCCGCCTGCAGTTCGCGCCGAAACCCTGACGCAGGCACGCTTGGGTAGGTGCCAACCCTGGTCGGCACGGTTCGGCCCGACGCACAAACAAAAACGGCGGGGATCATTGATCCCCGCCGTTTCGTTTTCACGCTATCAAGGCGCGATCAGTTCGACGGAGGCGTGCGCTTGGCGGCCTCTTCGTCTTCTTCATCGGCCCTGGCTTCTGCAGCCTGCGCTGCGGCGTCGGCATGGCCATCGGCGACCGGATCGATCGACGGCGTCACCACGGCTTCGGCGACCGGGGCAGCGGCCTCGATCGGCGCGGCTTCCACCGCCACCGGCGCGACCGGCTGTTCCACGATCGGCGCAGTCTCGACGACCGGCGTGGCTTCAACGGCCGGGGCGGCCTCCACCACCGGGCCACTCTCACTGGCCACCGGCTTGGTTTCAACCACCGGGGTTGCTTCAACCACCTGCGGCTTCGATTCCACGACCGGCGCGGCCTCGACCGCGACCGGCTTCGTTTCGATCACCGGAGCGGCTTCAGCCTCTGCGGTCGTTTCAGCCACAACCGGCTTTGCTTCGATCACCGGCGCGGCAGCGTCCACCACCGGAGTGGCGTCGGCGACCGGCTGAACCGGGGTCGCAGCGTCGATGGCATCGAGCATGCTGGTCTGCACCGGCGAGGACACCGTTTCAGTTTTCGCAGCAGCCTCGGCCGGCGCCTGCACTTCAGCCGCGACGGGGGCGGCGACTTCGACCACGGCGCTGCTCACCACCGCAACCGGTGCGGAAACCGCAGCGGCGGCAGCGCGGGCCGGCTTCCCGGCTTCGATGGCGATCGGCTCGACTTCGTCATCGAAGTCGAACTCCGGCTGCGAACGGACCGGCTGCGCCGCAGCAACCGGAGCGGTTCCGGCGGTGTTGTTGACGCTCGGCTCGGCGCCGTCGGTGTCTTCACCGTCATCACCATCGTCCTGGTCATCGCCCAGGGCGTCGCTGCCGACGGCATTCTCGGTGCCACCGCGACGACGGCGACGGCCACCACGACGGCCACGACGACGGCGGGTTGCGCCTTCGCCTGCCTGCTCGCCATTGGTGTCGGTTGCAGCCTCCTCGCCGGCAACCGCAGTCACCTCGGCCGCGCTGCCAGCGTTGGCAGCGGTGTCGGCCGACGCAGCGGCTTCCACCGGAGCGGCGGGTGCCGGAGCAACCGGCGTCACCGGCGCGGTGGCTTCCGGCGCGTTCACCCCGTTGGCGGCGACGGCCGTAGCGGCTACGGCTGCCGCTGCGGTCACGGCTTCGGCAGCTGCTTCGGCGGCATTGCGCTGCGGCTTCTCGGCCGGCTTGTCACCGTCCTGCTGCTGCGGGCGCGGCTGCTTGGGCTGCTTCAGCTTCGGCTGCTGGTTCTGGTTCTGGCCCTGCTGCTCGTTGCGCGGCTTGTTCTGCTGCTGCGGCTGCTGCTGGCCATCCTTGTGCTGCGGCTCCTTCTGCTTGCCCTGCTGCGGCTGCTGCTGCGCATTGCCGTTGTTGCCGTTGCGGCCGTCCTTGCGCTGCTCGCCGCGGTCCTTGCGGTTGCCGCCATCCTTCTGCTGCTGCGCGTTGCCATTGCCACGACTGTCGTCGCGACGGTCCTTGCGGTCCTTGTTGCGATCCTTGTTGCGGTCCTTGCGGCCACCGTCCTGCGACTGACGCGCCGCCGGAGCGGCCGGCGCCGGCGCCGGGGCCGGCTCGCCACCGAACACGCGCTTGAGCCAGCCGATCACGCCGCCGCTGGGGGCCGGGGCCGTCGGTGCGACCGCGACCGGGGCCGGGGCTGCCTTGGCCGGCTCAACTTCCTCGCGAACCGGGGCGGGCGAGGTGTGTTTGACCTGGGTCACCGCCGGCGGCGGGATGTTCAGCTGGCCCTTGGTCAGCGCGTGCACCGGCAGCTTGCGCGGGGTGCCCCGCTGGTAGCTGGGCTTGCTGCTTTCTTCACCCAACTCGTTCTCGCGCAGGCGGGTGACGGTGTAGTGCGGGGTATGCAGCTGCTCGTCGGCCACGATCACGATCGGCGCCTCGTGGCGCTGCTCGATCTCGCGCAGGGCGCTGCGCTTCTCGTTCAGCAGGTAATTGGCGATCTCCACGGGGGCCTGCACCAGCACCTGCCCGGTGTTCTCCTTCATCGCATGCTCTTCGGCGACGCGGATGATCGACAGCGACAGCGACTCGACGCTGCGCATGCGGCCGTGGCCGTCACAGCGCGGGCAGACGATCTGGCTGGACTCGCCCAGGCTCGGGCGCAGGCGCTGGCGGCTCATTTCCAGCAGGCCGAAGCGCGAGATGCGGCCGACCTGGACGCGGGCCCGGTCGTACTTCAGCGCGTTGGCCAAGCGGTTCTCGACCTCGCGCTGGTGCTTGTTGGAGGCCATGTCGATGAAATCGATGACCACCAGGCCACCCAGGTCGCGCAGGCGCAGCTGGCGGGCCACTTCCTCAGCCGCTTCCAGGTTCGTCTGGAACGCGGTGTCCTCGATGTCGCTGCCCTTGGTGGCGCGCGAGGAGTTCACGTCGACCGCGGTCAGTGCTTCGGTCTGGTCGACCACGATCGAGCCGCCCGACGGCAGGCGCACGTTGCGCTCGTATGCACCTTCGATCTGCGACTCGATCTGGAAGCGGTTGAACAGCGGGATGTCGTCCTTGTAGTGCTTGAGCTTGCGCAGGGTCTGCGGCATCACCTGCTGCATGAACTCGCGGGCGTGCTCGTACATCTCCTCGGTGTCCACCAGGATCTCGCCGATGTCGGCGCGCAGGTAGTCACGCAGGGCGCGCACGATCAGGCGCGACTCCTGGTAGATCAGGAACGGAGCGGGCTTGCTCAGCGCGGCTTCGGCGATGGCGCGCCAGACGTTGAGCAGGTAGTCCAGGTCCCACTGCAGTTCTTCCGCATCGCGGCCGACGCCGGCGGTACGGATGATCACGCCCATGTCGTCGGGAATGTTCAGCTTGTCCAGCGCGTCCTTCAGCGCGGCCCGGTCTTCGCCCTCGATGCGGCGGGACACACCACCGGCGCTGGGCGAGTTCGGCATCAGCACCATGTAGCGGCCGGCCAGCGAGATGAACGTGGTCAGGGCGGCGCCCTTGTTGCCACGCTCTTCCTTGTCGACCTGGACGACGATCTCCTGGCCTTCCTTCAGCAGTTCGCGGATGCCGGCCTTGTTGTGGTCGACGCCGGCCTGGAAGTAGTCGCGGGAGATTTCCTTCAACGGCAGGAAGCCATGGCGGCCACCGCCGTATTCGACGAAGGCCGCTTCCAGCGAGGGCTCGATGCGGAAGATCCGGCCCTTGTAGATGTTGGACTTCTTCTGTTCCTTCGACGGCTGCTCGATGTCGATGTCATACAACGACTGGCCATCCACGATGGCAACACGCAGCTCTTCAGCCTGCGTTGCGTTGATCAGCATTCGCTTCATTGTTGCGTTCCTCGCAAGCGGCTACCGCGCGGAACGCCATGGGGTTTCGCCTCTGGACACGGCTCGCCGCCCATTCGCGCAAGCGCGGGGAGGGCGGCTTGGGTTTCCAGCGCTACGACACCACGGCAGGCCGCGGGAGCGCTTCACTCTTATGGGTTTTGGGTGTTGCAGGGCCGCAGGCAGCTGTCAGCCAGGCTGGAGCGCCACGCGGGACATGTTCAGCACGGTTGCGTGTCAGGCATCCGGCGATGGCCGGGAAGGCCGGTGAGCCGCTAACATGGCCGCCCCGCGGGCGGTGGTCGCGCACTGTGCCGGATTCGTCGGAAGCTGGGCTTCTGGCCCTGAGTAACTTCCAACGAAATCAATCCCTTATCTCGCCCCCCGAGTGTAACAGAATAAACAGCCTGATGACCGCCCAAGACCCCACCAAGCCCGCAGGCGACAAGCCTTCCGTGCGCATGATCACCGTTCCCGCCGACCGCGCCGGCCAGCGCCTGGACAACTTCCTGCTCGGCCAGCTGAAGGGGGCCCCGCGCAGCCTGGTCTACAAGCTGGTGCGCAGTGGCCAGGTGCGGGTCAACGGCGGTCGCGCCAAGGCCGAGCGCAAGCTGGAGGCGGGCGATGAGGTGCGTGTACCACCCGTGCGTCTCAGCGAGGAGGGAGACAAGGCCGGTCCACCTGAGGCGTTCATGCGCCGCCTGGAGCAGGCCATCGTGTTCGAGGATGCCCGCCTGCTGGCCCTGAACAAGCCCTCTGGCGTGGCCAGTCATGGCGGCAGCGGCATCAGCTTCGGGGCGATCGAGACCCTGCGTGCGCTGCGCCCGGGGCAGACCCTGGAGCTGGTCCATCGGCTGGATCGCGACACCTCCGGCCTGCTGATCGTGGCCAAGAAGCGCTCGGCGCTGAGTGAACTGCAGGCCCTGCTGCGTGAAGACCATGGCGCCGGCATCCGCAAGTGCTACCTGACCCTGCTGGCCGGGCGCATGCCCGATGGCGTGATGACGGTGGACGCGCCGCTGCACGTGGGCCTGCGCCAGGGCGGCGAGCGCCATGTGCAGGTCAACGCGATCGGCAAGGAATCGATCAGCCACTTCCGGGTGCTGGAGCGCCGCGGCGGCCATTCGTACTGCGAGGTGCGCATCGAGACTGGCCGCACCCATCAGATCCGCGTGCACGCCCAGCATCTGGGCCACCCGGTGGCCGGTGACGACAAGTACGGCGATCCGGCGGTGAACAAGCGGCTTCGTGAGCAGATCGGGCTGAAGCGCCTGTTTCTGCACGCGGCTTCGCTGGAGTTCGCGCTGGATGACGGCAAGAGCCCATACGTGCTGAACGCGCCGCTGGCCGATGAGCTGGTTGAGGCGCTGGACCGCCTGCGCTGACGGCGGTTCGGCGGCGCCGGGTGCTTGGTCGGCGCCGTCGCTTTCCTGCGATGAGTGGGCTCGTCACTTTCTTTGCTCGTGCAAAGAAAGTAACCAAAGAAACACGCCGCCATCCGCGAGCCGGCGCTGCGCGCCGGTACCCTGCGCTCCTCGGTCCGCCGAGGGGCAGCGCGGAACTCGCTGCGCTCAGACACCCGCGCCTCTTCGCCCTCGCCGGACCTGCGGTGCTCGGCTCGCTACAAGGCGGACCTGACAGCCGCAGCGTAGACCCATACCCGTACGCAGCCCTTGCAGAGTCGAGCCACGCTCGACTCACGCGCGCAGCGCGGGCTTCGCTTTTTCATTCTTTCATCGCGCGGCTGGCACGCCTATAGCCTGTCAGAGGCCGGGCGAGGTGGGTTTGCGGGGGTGTAAGCGCCATGGATGGCGCGCCCAAGCCCCCAAGGATGGGTTTACGGCGTCCCCCGCAAACCCACCTCGGCCGGCCCAACCCGGAATGTCGCTCCGCCAGCCGCGAGGGGGCTCAGCGCGTTGGCCGGGAACCCCTCACCACTTGAACAACACCAGGCTGATCGCCAGGGTGCCCATGCCGGCCACCAGGCCATACACGGTTTCGTGGCCCTTGGCATAACGCTTGGCCGCCGGCAGCAGCTCATCCAGCGCAAGGAACACCATCACGCCGGCGATCAGTCCGAACACCCAGCCAAACGTGGCGTGCGACAGCGATCCTGACAGCAGCCAGTAGCCCAGCGCCGCGCCCACCGGCTCGGCCAGGCCGGACAGCAGGCTGGCACTGAATGCATAGGCCTTGTTCTGGGTGGCGAAGTACACAGGCACCGCGATCGCGATGCCCTCGGGGATGTTGTGGATGGCAATGGCAAAGGCCAGCGGCATGCCCACCGACGGGCTTTCCAGCGTGGCGAAGAAGGTCGCCAGCCCTTCCGGGAAATTGTGCGCTGTGATCGCGACCGAGGTCAGCAGCGCGACCCGCTTCAGGTACTCGCGGCTGTTTTCGCGGAACGCGGGGTCCTGCTTGTCCAGGCTGTCATGCGGATTCGGAATGAAGTGATCGATCAGCACGATGACGATCACGCCCAGCAGGAACGCCAGGGTGCCGTAGGTGAACCCGCTGCGCTCGCCATAGGCCAGGGCGAACGATGCGATGGACTTGTTGAGGATTTCCGAGAGCGACACATAGACCATCGCACCGCCGGCGAAGGCCAGGCCAAAGGCCAGCAGGCGCGGGTTGGGGCGGCGCGAGAACAGCACCAGCAGGCTGCCGATGGCGGTGGCCAGGCCGGCCGCGAGGGTGACCGCCAGCGCGATCCAGACGTTTTCAGGGGGAATCTGCAGCATTTGCCGACGCGGTCCTGGTCAACAGACAACCGCCCCGGATGAGCCCGGGGCGGGTAGGGCGAGGCGGGCCTTGTCGGGGCGCGCGATCAGCCGCCGCGGCGCAGGCGCTCTTCGATCGCGAAACACTGGTCCGGCTTCGGCTGCGGCGGGTTGAAGCTGACCGGCACCTGGATGGTGGCCGGCACCGGCTGGCCGTTGCGGGTGGCGGCCTTGAACTGCCAGCCCTGCACGGCGGTCCTGGCCAGCTCGTCCAGCTGCGGATTGCCGGCGCCGGTGAGCAGGGCGACCTCGCTCGGCTTGCCGTCGGTGCCGATGGTCACCTTGAACGTGCTGGTGCCACCCACGCCCATGCAGGCCAGTTCAAGCGGGTACTGCGGCGGCGGCGTCTTCACCGCGGCCACCTCGGTCGGCGCGGTCGCTGGCGGCGCCGGCGGCTCGGAGGCACCACAGCCGGCCAGGCCGGTCGCAGCGATCAGGGACAGGCTCAGCAAACGAATGTTCATGGCAGTTGCTCCGTCAGGGCCGAAGTCTTTGCCGCGCAGATGAAGTCGTTCTCGCTCAGGCCGCCCACATCGTGGGTGGAGAAGCGCACCACAGCGCGGTCGTAGTGCACGCCCAGGTCCGGATGGTGGTCCTCGCGGTGAGCAATCCAGGCCAGCGCGTTCACGAAGGCCATGGTGGCGTAGTAATCCTTGAAGCGGAAGGTGCGTGTCAGGGCCTGGCTGCCCTCGCTCAGCTCCCAGCCGGGAACCTGCGGCAGCAGTTCGGCCAGGCGGGCCTCGCCGAGCTTGTGGTCACTGCCTTTGCGTGGCACGCAACGGGCCTGGGCCAGTGGAATCAGGTCGGCCATGGGAATCTCCACCTCGTGTTGACTGAACAATGCGCCGGACGGTGTATAAACGGAATGAGCGGCTGACGCGTACTTGGCTAGAATAGCCTGATGATCCAGATCTCCGACACTGCCCAGACCCACTTCCGCAAGCTGATCGAACGCGAGGGCGTGCCCGGCATGGGCGTGCGCCTGAGCGCGGTCGACCCCGGCACCCCGCGCGCCGACGCCCGGCTGGAGTTCGCCGAACCGACCGACCTGCTCGGCGATGAGTGGGCGGTGGACTGCGAAGGATTCACCCTGTACGTCGATGCCGGCAGCGTCGGCTGGCTGGACGGGGCCGAGATCGACATCGTCGCCGGTACCGCCGGCACCCAGCAGCTGACCATCAAGGCGCCGCGCATCAAGGGTGAAGCGCCCGGTGATGCGGCCTCGCTGGTCGAGCGCGTGCACTGGGTGGTGGAGAACGAAGTCAATCCGCAGCTGGCCTCGCATGGCGGCAAGGTGGCCGTGCAGGAAGTCTCGGCCGACGGCGTGGTACTGCTGCGCTTCGGCGGTGGCTGCCAGGGCTGTGGCATGGCCGACGTGACACTGAAGCAGGGCATCGAAAAGACCCTGATGGGCCGCGTGCCGGGCGTGACCGCCGTGCGCGACGCGACCGACCACGACAGCGGCCACGCGCCGTACATCCCGCGCGACAACGTCGCCTGATCGCTGACGCGTGCCTCTGACCCGGGCCGAGCAACTCATCGATCTACTGCTGGCGCGCCAGCAGCCCCGCGCCGTCCTCGAGAAGACCACGCGCCTGCCGTATGGCTGGGCGCTGTGGCTGCGCTCGCTGGGGCCGCTGCCGCGGCCGTACCACGCGCGCGACGTGATCGCGGTATTGCTGCCCCGACCGTTGCCGGGGCCACCCGGTCAATCGCCGCAGCTGTCGCCGTGGCAGGCGCTGCGCCGCTTGTTCTGGCAGGACTGGGACGCCGCGCCGCGCGACCAGCGCTGGATGCGCTGGCTCTCGGCAGTGGCCAGCGCGCTGCTGCATCTGCTGTTCTTCATGCTGCTGCTGTGGGTGGCGGTGATCCGCACCACGGCACCGGAAGCGGAGGGCGCCGAAGGCGAGCGCTTGCAGGTGGAATTCGTCGGTCGCGCGAGCCAGCAAGGCGGTGGCGATCAGCCTGGTGCCGACGCAGCTGCGGCTGCTCCTGCCGGCCAGGTTGCCGCCGGCCAGGAGGGAGGGGCAGCGACGTCGCCTGAACCGCGTCCTGCGTCCAGATCGTCGCCTGCGCCCGCACCGGCTCCAGCGCCGACCGCCAGCCTGCCACCACCGCCTGCCGAAGCGGAGCCGGCCCCGCTTGCCGCCCCGCCGCCTTCGCCCGTACAGGCCACCGAAGTGGCGCAGGCCAGTGCGGATTTCGTGGTGCCGCCGGTGAGCGTGCCGCGTACCGAGGTCAGCATCGTGCCGCGTGACACCACGCCCACGGTGCGCGAGCGCAGCGTGCAGCCCGTGCAGGCGCCGCCAGTCCCAACCCCACTGCGTGCGCCGGAGATCGCCGTGCCGGCACCACAGCTGCGTGACATCCCGGTGCAGGAGCGTGAAATCAGTACGGTCGATGCACCGGCGATATCGCAGCCGCTGCGCACGGCCGATGTACAGGTCCGTGTGCCGCAGCGCGATGTGCAGGTGCGCGAGCGCGAAGTGCAGGCCGTGGTCGATCCGCAGGTACGGATGGCTGCTGTGGCCGGGCGCGAGCCGACCGTGCGAGCGCCGGCAGGCCGTGACCTGCAGGTGCGCGAGCGCGAAGTCGCGTCGGCACCCGCGGCGGCGCCTTCAACGTCCAGCGGCAGCGCGCCAGCGACAACGGCCGCGCCTGCGGCCAGTGGCAGTGCGCGCCAGGCCGAAAGCAGCACGCCACGGCCGTCCGCCTCCAGCACGGCACCGGCCCAGGCTGGAGCGCGCCCGGCCCCCGATCCGGGCAACTGGGCCACGCCCGCCAAGGGCGATGACTGGGGGGCGTCGAGCCGCAAACAGGACGGCGCCGACAAGGGCGCCCGCCAGGCCAGCGCCACCGGCAAGGGCAGTGGCCTGTTCAACGCCGATGGCAGCGTCCGCGTGCCGGGCCAGGAAGGCGATGGACGTGCCGAGCGCGGTGCGCCCGGTGGTGCCAACGATGGCTGGAGCAAGGAACGCATCGCGCAATCGGGCACCTGGTTGAAGCGACCGCCTTACGACTACACGCCCACGTCATTCGACAAATACTGGGTCCCGCAGGAATCGCTGCTGGCCGAGTGGGTGCGCAAGGGAATAAAGGCAATGGAGATTCCGTTGCCGGGTACCAATACGAAGATTTCCTGCGTGATCTCGATCCTGCAGGCCGGTGGTGGCTGTGGCCTTACCAATCCGAACATGCAGGACCAGCCGGCCGTGGCGCGGCCACCGCCGGACATTCCGTTCAAGAAAAAACTGCAGGAAGATAACGGGAGCCGGTAGGCTAGGGAGCGCGCCACGCCCTTGGCAGGCTCGCTTGGGTAGGTGTCAATCTTGGTTGGCGCAGAAGCGCCGACCAAGGTCGGCATCCACCACGGCAGTGACCTTACGCGCTCTGCGACAGGAACACCCAGAACGGGACGTCGCGGCCAAGCCAGTCGCGGCTGGTCTCGTCCATCACGTCCAGCAGGGTGTCGAAGTCCTTCTGCGCGGTGGCGCGCAGCGCGTCCACGTCGCACAGGAACAGTGCATAGCCGTTGGCTGGCAGCCATTGCAGGTCGCGTAGATTGTCCGACAGCGCATCCCAGTTGCCGCCGAAACCGGCCGGAAAATCCAGCTGCGCGGCCAGCCGTGCGAGCAGGGTGCGCTTGTCGGCCACCCCTTCCAGATCGATGCGGATCACCTTCAGCCCGGCATCGCGCATTGCGGCGGCCAGGGCGCCGATGTCGTCGCTGTCGATGGTGTAGACACCGGCATTGTTGATGTCGTGCAGGCCGAGGCCGAAATCGTCATGGCTCATCACTGCGCTCCCTGGGCCGGTACGGTGAAGCTGCGGAATGATTCGTAATGGTCGTCGGTGTAGTACCACGCCTCCGGCGGATCGCCGCCGGTGACGATGCGGCGCGTGCCACGGGTGCGCGCGCCGGGGGTGTCCACGGTGTATTCGCGGTAGTAGCCGCGCGGACGCTGCGGCAACTGCTGTTCGCGGTTGCCGAACGTGCTGCCATCCTGGCGGTGCGGGAACGGCCCGCCGCGCTGGATCAGCGCGATCGTCTGCAGGGCTTCGGCGGGCAGGAAGGCGGGCAGACCGTTGCCCTTGCCGGGCGTGGCCGTGGCCGGTGCGCGCGCGGCAGGCGCACCCTGCAGGTCCGGCGCGAACTGCGGCGCCGGCGGGCGCTGCATGAAATGGTTGACTACCAGGCCGAGCAGCAGCAGGGCGATGGCGGTGATCAGCAGCCGGGGGTTGCGCATGGGCAAGGGAGCGGGCGAGGGTGGTGCTCGCACTGTAGCGCCTGCGCGCTGCACGGCGCATGAGGAGGGGGCTGCGTCACCGCCGCGTAACAATTGCCGTCGTGCTCACCGGCGGGACGCAATTTCCTTTACATCCCCCTTGGTAATCTGCCGTTCTGTCCCCATCATTCACCGCGCACCGCCCGACAACGTCGGGTGCCCTCGCAATCAGGAGATGCACCATGGCCTATACCCTGCCCAAGCTGTCCTACGCCTACGACGCGCTGGAACCGCATATCGATGCGGCGACGATGGAAATCCATCACACCAAGCATCACCAGACCTACATCAACAACGTCAACGCGGCGCTGGAAGGCACCGAGTACGCTGACCTGCCGGTCGAAGAACTGGTGAAGAAGCTCAAGTCGCTGCCGGAGAACCTGCAGGGTCCGGTGCGCAACAACGGTGGTGGCCATGCCAACCACTCGCTGTTCTGGACCGTGATGGCTCCCAATGCTGGCGGCAACCCGGTGGGCGACGTGGCCAAGGCCATCGACAAGGACCTGGGCGGCTTCGACAAGTTCAAGGACGCCTTCACCAAGGCGGCGCTGACCCGTTTCGGCAGCGGCTGGGCGTGGCTGAGCGTGACCCCGGACAAGAAGGTGGTGGTCGAAAGCACCGGCAACCAGGACAGCCCGCTGATGGAAGGCAACACCCCCATCCTCGGCCTGGACGTGTGGGAGCACGCGTACTACCTGAAGTACCAGAACCGTCGCCCGGAATACATCGGCGCGTTCTTCAACGTCATCGACTGGAACGAAGTCGAGCGCCGTTACCAGGAAGCGATCGCCTGATCGCGGTGATGGGATGAACGGAGAAGGCCGGGGAAAACCCGGCCTTTTCTGTTGCAGCAATCATTCGGTAGTGCCGGCCGCTGGTCGGCAATCGTGTGATCCCCGGGGAGCCGGCCAGCGGCCGGTACTCCCTATTCGGCGGTGGCCGTATTGCCTTGCAGGCGCAACGTGGCCATCACGCCCAGGCGCAGGCCGGGCAGGTCGCCGTCGGCCGGCAGCAGGATCGGCTGCTGGCGGATGCCGTCGAAATGCTTGACCTGGAAGAGCACATCCAGACCATGGCCAGTGCTGCCCCCGCCACTGGCCGCAGGCGCCTCGGCTCGGCCGCCGGGATTGCGCCGCGCCGGCTGGAAGCCCGGCGTGCTGCGCACCAGTTCCATCGTGTTGGCCGAGAAGTCGCCGGCGATCAGGCTGGGCATGCCCTCGGCGGTGGCACCAATCCAGGTCATCAAGTCGCTGGTCTGGTGCTGGCGCGCGGCGGCCTCGTCCGGGTCGGGGCGGAGCCGTGCCACATAGATGTTGACCAGCGCCTCGCCCAGCTTCAGCCGCATCATGCCGGCCGCGCTGAAGGTGCCGGGAGGATGCAGCAGGGTTACGCCGTCCTCGCTGACCGGCAGCCGGGTCAGCATCGCGTTGCCATGCCGCAATGTCTGGCTGGGTGGATCGGCGGTAACGAAGTCGCAGCTGTAACGCAGCCGGCTGGCCAGCCAGCAGGCCGGGTTGCGGCCCTGCTGCTGCAGCACCTGCTGCACCGAGATCACGTCCGGCTGCAGGTCGGTCAGCAACTGCGCGACCTGCTCGCGGCGCAACTTCCATTGCGCATCATCGTGGCTGGGCAGCTCCAGCGCGGCCACCGTCAGCTGGCGGGAGCCGCTTTCGCTGGCCGCCGTGGCCGGTGCCTGCGGCCGCGCCTGTGCCTGCAACGCCATCAGCAGCATCAGGCAACTGAGCAGGAGACGGGCGGGGGAGAG
>NZ_JAPTFO010000032.1:0-43675 GCF_030985515.1 Stenotrophomonas sp. Sm10 | reverse complement strand
CCCCCTAATTGGGCAACCCCACCCCGCAAGGCGCAATCCCGACCCGTTCATGCCGCAATCCAGGCGCCATACAGGCCACCAGCGCCACTATCGCAAGCACCACTCGAATCAACAACAAAGAGAGTCCATTCATGGCTTAGTCCCAGTTCGGCACACTCTGGGCGACAGGATGGTTGCTCGACCACGGCAAGTAATCTCCTGCATTGCAGGCACGCGCGCGATACTCACGCGCGCGATAGGTCCCGCCACTCGACTGCACGTAGGCCTTGTGGCGAAAAAATGCCGATCACGCCGTCTCCCGTTGCAACTGGCGCTTCAGCAGCCTGCCAGATAGCTACGCTAAAGAAGAGGCCCCATTCGGCGGACGTATCGCGTCCGCGCAAGGCTGCTACGAACTCTTCCCGCGTAGCAAGCCAACGTAAAGAGGCATGTAACCCACCGTGAACGCCGCCAGAAGTATGAGCGCCCATTCAATGAATGAAATCCCTGTATGCCCGTACACGAGACGCAACAATCCATAGCTGGCGATCGTGAAAACAGCAGCTTTCGCGTAATACACGGCGACGCCCTTCAGGATCAATTTGATCTTCATATCCTACTTCGACGTATCGTTCACAAGTGGTTCGAGATCGCCTGATGAACTGACCGCCGCACCGGCGGCATTGGCCGCTGCTTGGGTGGGATTGGAGTATTTAAACCCAGGAGCGGCTTCCTTTATACCCTGCATCATATTTCCTGCCGCAGCTCGCTCAGCCTGTGTCAGATCAGCACTCGCACTTCTAGCCGCAACACTAGGCGCAGTAGAAACAGCTGCCCCTAAGCCAGCCGTTACTCCGCTGAAGGCTGCGCCCTTCGCAACCTCGGATATAGAAGCGGCCTTACCTTCAAGTTGTGCATTTGCTTGGACTGAAAATGCACCGACGGCTGCATATCCAACCACGTTTGCAGCAATGGTTCCACAGGTAGTGGCAGCTGTGCTTGCAACGGCACTTACTCCACCACTTAGCGCGCCAGCCGCTGTTGCGGCAGCAACTTGCCCCATTTTACTTGGGAGAATCTTTCGCCCATCGACCCTTCAGCCATAGCCATCTGAACACCGATTTTCACAACTACGCCTATTGGCGCACCCCACAAGCACCGGGGGCAGCGCCCGGCCGGATCTTTGAACACGACTCCCGAGTACGGACTCGCCCCCGCGAAATTGCACGCCCTTACCCGATACACATAGCTACCCTTATCACGGCTGGCACCAAAGCTGCTCCCGCCGCCGTTATGCAGCACCGTCCAGGCACCACCGTTGGCACTCTCCTCGCTCGAATCAGCAGGAAAGGTTCCAGCTCAGCACGCTACGATTGAAGGCCTGCAAAATCACCAGCGCGGCAGACATCGCAGCTGGAGCCGACATAGGCCTGAACCGGAATGCCCCCTCCGCCATCGGCACCGTTCTCCAGTAGGAAGGGAGTGGCATAACCGTCCCTAACAGTTGATCGACGAACGAGCCTCAACCACCATCATGAGACACTGCCTTCTCAATGCGAAAAACGACATGCGGGCGTCAAGAAACGAATGATGAATCAACAGATACATCATCGTAATCGAGAGATGCAAAATCAGAAACCGACATCTTCCCTTGAATGCGCAGCAAGCCAATGTAGGCTGACTTAGCCAGGAGTGACTCATAATCATTAGAAAGGAGCACCGCCCTGAGCCACTCCTCGATTGAAGCTGCTTCAAGCTTCCCCCGAAGCACTGCAGAAACAAGCGATTCAATCATAAGCCTACGATTATCATCAACAGGTTCCTGCCCCATCGTAACAATTCCAATAAAACAACCAAGAATCAACGGATCTGCCCAACGTAACCCGCCGATGAAAATAGCCCTCTCTCGGATCTCCGGATCACGATGAAACAACGACCTCGACACCAACATGTAGCTTGAGGAATCGGGGTCATCTGTGAGAATACCCGAGATCTTGTAAAGCCTATCAAGCAGCAAGCTATCTTCCACCACCAAGCGCCTCCTTCGTCTTCGCTATGTTTTCATCCGCCTTGTCAAGCGTTCGCTGGATCCTAACACGCTGCCCTCTAGAAAGACTCGGATTATTCAAGCTCCCCCTCAAACTTTTTGCGGCAGAGCTCAGCCCCTTCAGTGAATTTTGCATCTCTGTCACATGATCAAAGCCGGTCTCAATTCCGCGAAGCTCTTTAGCAACTCCGTCAAAGTCGTGAGGCTTTGCATTATTGTCAACAATGTTATTTATTTTCTTAATTGCCTGCTGCTGAGATCGAGTGAGCGACGCAACGCGACTGGCAATATTGATAAATGCACTCTTCGCACCACCGATGACAGCTGCAGTCGCTGCCGGAATACGACTGGCAGCTAGAACTGAAACACCCGCAACGGCTCCGGCCGCTCTTGCCTCCTGGCGAGACCGGCGCTCATCCAACCCCATCTCGCCGTTTATGACAGCCAGATCATCTCTCATCATCTGGCACGTGGATACGCTCTCACAACGGCCGTCAGGGTCTACATGACCGTAGGGATTTCCAAGGGCATATTTATAGCGATTGAAGTTGGATGACGTATGCCCATTGGCCTCAACCGGATCCGCACTTATGAAAGATCCAATAGCCGGATCATAATACCGCTGCTGCATGTAACTCAGCCCGGTCCCGGAGTCCGTCACATGCCCCGTATATCCCGGCCCATCCTTCAACGGCCGGTTGACCACCGCCCCATACGGCTCATACACCGTACGCTCGATGACATTTCCGCTGGCATCGGTGATCGCCACCGGTGAACCCAGTGCATCAGTGTGGATGTACTCGACGACTTCCTGTGCGACCGCCGGAGCCACACAGGCCGCCAGCACCACCACCGCGAGTACCGCCCGAATCAACAGCGAACAGAGTCCATTCATGGCTTAGTCCCAATTCAATACGCCGCGGGTGACGGGGAAGTCTGCGGACCATGCCGAACAGCCACCGGCGTTGCAGGCCCTGACAATGTAGAGACTGGCGCAGTAGGTCCCGCCGCTCGACTGCACGTAGGTATTGGGGCCGGTGTACAGGCGCCGTCCAGTATGCAGTGACCTGTCGGCACCCGCCTCGGATACCATCAGAAAATCCCTGTTATCACGAACCGCTTCATGGGAGCCGCGATTGATACTTGAAACTCACTTCAGATCTTCGAGATCAACGGACACGTCTCCGAAAGTCGCTCTTGGAATCGGACCTGGGACTCTCAACGACTGAACGTCAAGTGGGGCATGCATTTCGCCGAGAAGAAGATCATCCGTCGACCCGTCCGTCCTCCTAAGCCTGAACTCCCCAGTCACTGATACCCACGAATAGGCATACCGATTAAAAACGTCACGCTGGAGATCTATTGGGCCCCTGATGCGAACTTGGGTCTCATCAGTCACTCCAGCTTCGAACAGCTCCTTGCTGGAGTTCAATACAAAGAGCCCTCGACTAACTCCGAGATAGCCTTCCACGCGTATCGATTTCCCATCGAATAGACGGGGGGTCGCAGCCAGCGCCCGGAAGCCGACTCGGCAAGCTGGATTCTGACCGATCCCACAATCCTTTGCGGGCGGCGTCTGCCGTCCTTCCTGATCACCGCAACCGACCACGGAAATCGCCAAGAAGAAGGTCACGAAAAGCTGATAATTTATTCTCATTTCACAACCTCCGACACACCATCCTTGTTCAGCCTATAGACCCCCGACGGATCCGAAACGTAATTAATCGAATTTGTTTTCTTGTACGTTTCAACATCCCAATATGAGAATGGCGAGTAGGCACGATTGTATCCGTCCAATGCTGGATGCGTGTGGATATTGATCCCCCCTACGAGAGGCCTACCGGCAGTCCCACCCAGCCAGTCCACGTCACGAACCTGACTGGATATCCCAATATCGGAAAAGTGAAAGGCACCGCTATTCTTCATCACGATTTCCGCACTCACTTCCCATCCGAATCTAACAGAGTACTTCTGATAAACCTTTGAAAAAATCTTGGCAGCGCTGTCTGAATTCGCGTTCGGAATTGACTCCATCTTTACCTTCGTAGCATCAACAACACCCTTCATGGCATCATATCGAGCCTGTGCATTTTCCTTTGTAAAGCCAGACGGGAGAGCCCCTCCGATTGCCGCCACTCTTACCCCGGCCGCAATGCCATTGTTTTTTATTTTGCTCCCAGTAATAGCCTGCCGAGCATCCTTGGGCTGCCTTCCATCCGGATCAAGGAACCGATACGGGTTCCCCAGCGCATACGCGTAGCGCCCAAAAGCAGCCACTGATGAAGCTATTGGATCGGCGGATAGAAATGCCCCAGTCTCCACATCATAGTACCGCTGCTGCATGTAACTCAGCCCGGTCCCGGAGTCCGTCACATGCCCCGTATATCCCGGCCCATCCTTCAACGGCCGATTGACCACGGCCCCATACGGCTCATACACCGTACGCTCGATGACATTTCCGCTGGCATCGGTGATCGCCACCGGTGAACCCAGTGCATCAGTGTGGATGTACTCGACCACTTCCTGTGCGACTGCCGGAGCCATACAGGCCGCCAGCACCACCACCGCGAGTACCGCCCGAATCAACAGCAAAGAGAGTCCATTCATGGCTTAGTCCCAGCTCAGTACGCCTCGGGTGACGGGATGGTCGGCCGACCACGGTGAGCAACCACCTGCATTGCAGGCACGCACGCGATAGTCACCAGCACAGTAGGCATTGCCGCCTGCACTCACATAAGCGTTCGGCCCGGTATACAGGCGCTTTCCACCGCCACCACTCTCAAGCTGGTACTCGGTCGCATCGGCCACTTGGCTCCAGCCCACCGAGCACTGCACCTGATACGGCGCCTTGCGGGTGGTCAACCATTCGGCAAGGTAGAAGCTGGGCGTGCCAGGCGGAAGTGCGACCACAACCGTCGCAATGCCCGAGTACGGACTGCACCCCGCGAAATTGCACGCCCTCACGCGATAGGCGTAGCTGCCTTTGCCACGGCTGGCACCAAAGCTGTTCCCGCCGCCGTTATGCACCACCGTCCAGCCACCACCGTTGGCACTCTCCTCCAGCACGAAACTCTCGCTGTTGGCCGGCACCGACCAGCTCAGGCTGTACTGCGGCACGTTCACCAGGCCCGGCGCGTTGATCACCGGCTCGATCGTCGGCGGCCCGATCACCGCTACCGTCGCCGTGGCCGACCACGGTCCGCAGCCTGCGCCATTGCAGGCGGCAACCCGATAGCCATAGCTGCCGACCCCGCGCGCAGCGGTGGCATAGGAACCCGCGTTGCCGTCGAACAGCGTGACCCATCCGCCACCATTGCTGCTTTCCTGCAAGGTGTAACGCGTGGCACCAGCCACCCCGTTCCAGCCAATGCCGATACTGCCCGGCGCAGCGCGTGCCGGCGCAGAGAGACCTGGCGCAGTGGCGGGCGGATACACCACCGTCACCGCAGCCGTGGCGCTGTATCCCGTGCATCCCACCGGATTGCATGCGCGAACCCGGTAGTTGTAGCTTCCCGCTGCCTTGCCACTGAAGGCCTTGGATTGACTGATGGCGTTGTGCACCTGGGCCCATGCGCCGCCATTGGCGCTTTCCTCCAGCTCATAGCGCTCGGCACCAGAGGCCGCAGACCATGCCACGCTGAAACTGCCATTGAAGGCCGTGGCAGGCACGTTCAAGGTCGGCACAGTGGATGGCGCCAATGCCACGGCCACTGATGCGACATTGCTCCATCCGCCGCACACCGCCCGGCAGCCGCGCACGCGGAACTGATAGGTTCCCGTGACCAGGCCGGTGCTGGTGAACGATTGCGCCGCGCCATCAAAGACCGTGCTCCAGGTGCCCGCAAGGGCACGCTGCAGCTCATAGCGGTTGGCACCACCGGCCGGGCTCCAGGTCAGGTTCACGCTGCCCTGGGTGATGTAGCCCGGCGCACTCAGCGCGGGAACGCTGGGTGCGGCTTCGCCATGCACCTGGGACACCAGGCTGCCTGACAGGTAGAGATAGTCGGTCTGTTTGCCGGTACGTTCGTTGCGCTGGAATCGCAGCACACCGCCGTTGTCGTAGAACGAGTAGATTGCCCCCTTGCCACTGGCACTGGCCTTCACCCGGCGCCCGTGGGCATCATACTCGTAGCTCTCTGCTGTACCCGCCGCACGCAGCCGGTTGCCGTAGTCAAACGCGAAAGCCTGGCCATTGCGCACCGAAAGATTGCCCTGCACGTCATAGCCAAGACCGGTCACGGTTGCCCCGGTTCCGGTTTCGATCACGTTGACCAACCGATTCGTCGGATCGAAATAGTGCGTACGATCGCGGCTGCCGACCTTCGCACGGCGCA
This sequence comes from Stenotrophomonas sp. Sm10, assembly GCF_030985515.1. Lineage (NCBI taxonomy): Bacteria > Pseudomonadati > Pseudomonadota > Gammaproteobacteria > Lysobacterales > Lysobacteraceae > Stenotrophomonas > Stenotrophomonas sp. Sm10. Next base: position 37,315 of record NZ_JAPTFO010000032.1, on the reverse strand, counting down.
GGTTGTCCAGCGCGTCATACTCATACAAGGCGTTGCCGAAGCCCGGTGCAGTGACCGTCCGCAACCGGTCCAGGCCGTCATAGGTCATGTCCCGGTTACCGGGCGCCCCGGGCAGGCCATCGGAAATGGCCATCACATTGCCGCCGGCATCGTAGTCGTAGCTGTCATCCAGCACTGCGGCCGCTGCAGTGGCATCGCGGCTGCGGTCAGGCAGTCCGCGGGCATTCTGGGTCAACGTGTGCACGATCCCGTTGCCATAGACAAAGCGGGCCAACGCGCCATTGGCAAAGTAACTGGCCTCCTTTGCATAGCCGCCGACCGTCGTCGCCCGACCCAGTGCATCCGGCGCATAGCTGACGACACGCCCCCCCGGATAGGTATTGCTGGCCAGTGTGCCGTTGGCATCGTAGCCATAGGCCAGGCTCAGATTACCCAGATCCGGATGCTGCAGGGTTTCGCCGCTGAGTAGGCGGCGGCGGTTGTATTGGTAGCGGTTGACGACCATCGGCCGGGCCGGATCGTTCTGCGTACTGATCTCGGCAGGCAGACCATCAGGCGCGTAGGACCAGTTCTGATTTCCGCGCCCATCCGGGAAGATCAGGGTCGACAAGCGGTTGGCAGCATCGTAACTGCGCTTCACCGCACGTCCACTGGCCAGCGCTTCATTGCGATTGCAGTCGGTCGCACTGGTCAACCCCGTGCCGGCCGCCGACCACAGCACGTTGCCTGCCGCGTCGTAGTCCTGCACGGTCGCGCCGGTTTCCGGTTCGATGGTCTTGCACAGCTGCTGGTAGCCGTCATAGACGTAGCGGCGGGTCAGCGACTGGCTGCCGTCTGCACTGCGGCGGGTGATCGCCAGCGGCTTGCCCAACGTGTCTCGCTGGATCTCGGTCACTACGCCTTCCGGGTGCTGCAGCGTCAGCGGCATGTCGTAGCTGGGCTGGTCGTAGGCAAGATGACGGGTCGTCGTGGCCTGCCCGCGGGGGTTGGTCACCTTCACCGACAGGTTGCCCACGTACTCGGTGCGGGTAACCAGTGCCCCAAGCTCGGACGATTGACTGACCACGGTGGGGCGGCCCAACGCGTCGTACTGCGTCGTGGTGCCGGTCAGGGTGGCATTGATATCGGAGAACTGCCGGGTGGGATACGAGGCAAACACGGTCTTGCCGCTGGTGTCGTAACGGGTCACCACGGCGCTGTCCAGGACGTTGTTGGCGTTTTCGGTCACCAGCACCGGGCGGAACATCGCATCCAGGTAGGTATCCGTGCGCCGCCCGCCCTGCGTGCGGGAGTGCTTCCACGCACCGGCGGGCACCCCCAGCTGCGCGCCACCCAGCCGCTGCAGGTCCATGGTCACGCCATTCCAGTTAACGCTGTCGCCGCTAGGGAACTGCTGGCTGCGCAGCCTGCCCATGCTGTCGTAGCTGAAGCTGGTGGTTGCGCCGGTTTCGTCGGTCAGCGAGGTGATCCAACCGTTGTCGTCGACGGCAACCGTGCGCACCGCGCCATTGGGCGCTTCGGGCGTGGCCGGCATGCGCAGCTGCTGCGGAACGCCACGCTTCCATCCCGACAGATGGCTGGTATTGCCGCGGCCATCGGCCACCGAGGCAACCGTGCCGTCGGCTGCGTAGGTCACCTGCTGCGCCAGGCGGCCGAATGCATAGGCGCGTAACGGCAGTGCTTTGGCCGTATCGAATTCGGTGCGCGACTGCTCGATGCCATTGAGCACACTGCGCGCCACCTGGCCGTTCACCCATAGCGCGGGATTGTCGTAGTAGCTGGTGCTGCTGGTGCGACTCTGGCCGGCGGAATTCGCTTCGACAACGGAAACTTCGCGGACGAAGGCATCAAAGGCCTGCACCGTACGGGTGAACTGCACGCCGTCCTGATTGATGATCGTGCTCTGCACTGGGCGGTTCAGATGCTCTCCCAGCTCCGTGGCCCCGTACTTGAGATTCCGACCCGCCTCGCGCGGGAACGGTGCGCTGGCAAGCTGCGCGTCCGGGTAGTAGTTACTGCGCTCGGTTCGAACCACCGCGCCACCAGAGCTGGTTGTCGTCGACAGCAGCAGACCGTCGTTATAGCCAACTTCCTTTCCGAATTCGTATGTCCGGATCGTGCCATCCGGCAGGGTTTCAATCGTTATCTTGGGCTCTGCCTGCCCCACCGGGATCGCCGGCCACCCAGCCTGGTCGACTCTCCTGTCGTACTCCCACCCCAGATTGGTGTACTGATAGCTCCACTCCGCCGTGGGCATCCCCGGGCCACTTATCCGCTTTGCCACCAGCGACATCGCGTCCCGATAGATAGGCGTGAGATTCCATCCGTCGGCCAGCAACTGGTCGTCGCCGGAAGTCTGGCAGTTGAACGGAACATTCTTGCGGCCATGCCGGAAGGGTCGGAACACGAAGGTTCCCACCGCGCCTGATGGGTGCGTGATGGAGGCTGCAACCTCGGTCTGCACAATCTTGTTCGTCTTCGCGCAAAGAGCCGGGACCTCCATATAGGCCCAAACGTCCTGCCCGGTGTACTCCTGGTACTTCTTCGTCACATTGACAGGCGGCAGGTTGTAGCTCCACGCCGTCCCGTCCGGCAGCGTCACCGACTGCAACACACCGGCCGGGTTGTAGCCATAGGTCCAGGTTCGACCCGCTGCCGTCGCCGTTGCGATACGGCCCAGGGAGTCATAGGCAAGGCTGATGCTGCGCCCATCGTTGGCAATGATTCGATCCAGCCGCCCGCCGCTCCATTCGTAGCGGACCCAATTGCCGAAACGATCGACAACCTGTGATGGATAAAGGAAGACCTTTTTCCGTTTCAGCGTGGCATGGGTGATGGTGTCGTAGGGCTGGAGAACGGCAGACTCGTTCTCGCGCGCCACCATCCAGTCGAAGTAGTACTTGGTTCCGTCTGGCGCGTGGCCCAGGAAACCCTCGCCCGGCTGGCCGCTCTTGAGTGCACTGAGGCAGGAGAAGAACCATCCCCCTTTTGTGTTCCAGGGCGTTGGCGTGCCAACCTGGGGCGTTGGCTGGCGCGCGTCCCCGCTGCCCGCCAGGACGGTTTCACCGCCTCCACCCGGCAATGAAAGCCTCACCCCCTCCCAATAGGTGTACGGAGCAAAACTGATGGTCTGGGTTTGCTTGTAATTCCAGACATCCAGCGACGGGGGTGCGGAGACTGTCGAGCAACGGGCACTTGGCGTCCAATGTCCGCCGATCGCGGTTTCGGGCTGGTCTCCGTAGATGCCTGAAAGCGATGGGATGTCGAGATCCCAGTTTCCATATTCCTTGTCATTTGCACTGCCGCTGACATCCCCGTAACTGCGGCTGAGCGATACCGCGAGCCCACTGTTGCCCGGAATCGAAATATCCGTGGCTTTGAAACTGATCGAGCCGTCGTAGAGATTGACCTGCTCGCCGAAGATCTCGCCCTTCAGCGGCTCGACGAGGTCCCCATACTTCAGTCGCTTGTCGTACTCCTGCCGCCAGGTGGGAACGATCTGGGCGGAAACGCCGACCGGTGCCAGCACGCACAGGGCAACGACACCGAGAAGAAGACCCTTGGCAGCCATTGCGGCGCGCGGATATGAAATGAGGCCAGACTGCATGCAGATCCTCCCTGGATCGACGTCCCTGTGTGCCCCACCCGCGCCGAACGGCAGTTGACCTTCGACCAGGCGGCACCCACGCCGGCAGACAGCCACGCGTTGCTTCACGGTGGGCGGGTGCTGGTCACAGATATGAACGAATAATGAAGATGGCGTCAAGTCCACGCATTGGCCACACTCGGCAAAGTCACGTCAGCCAGCGGCCTCCCGTGCCCTTCCCCGCTCCACCTAGAATGTCCCCATGAGCACCCTGACCTTCCGCGCCGCCACGCCGGCCGACATCCCCGCCCTCATTGCCCTCGTCACCTCGGCCTACCGCGGCGATGCCAGCCGCGTCGGCTGGACCACCGAAGCCGACCTGCTGGACGGCGCCCGCATCGACGCCGAAGGCATCCAGGCCGACCTGGACCGCCCGCGCTCCACCATCCTGCTGGCCGAGCGCGGGGACCAGCTGGTGGCCTGCGCCCATGTCGCCGATGTCGACGGCAAGGGCTACTTCGGCATGTTCTCGGTCGACCCGGCCCAGCAGGGTGGCGGCGTTGGCAAGCAGCTGATGGACGCCGCCGAAGCGCACGCCGCACGCGAATGGAACGTGCCGGTGATGCAGATGACGGTGATCGACGTGCGCGATGAACTGATCGCCTTCTACGAGCGTCGCGGCTACAGCCGCACCGGCATCAAGAAGCCGTTCCCGTATGGCGACGAGCGTTTCGGCATCCCCAAGCGCGACGACCTGCGCTTCGAGATCCTGGAAAAGCCGCTGACCGGAGCCGTCGCGTGAGCGAGGCCTGGACCTTTGTCTGTGCCGGCGCCGAGCTGTTGCCGGGCGAAATGAAGAGTGTGTTCGACGAGGTGACCGGCACGCCGATCGTAGTATTCAACCTCGACGGCGAGCTGTACGCACTGGAAGACCAGTGCACGCATGAAGAGTTCGAACTGTCCTCGGGCGAGTTCAACACGACCGAAGGCAGTGTGGAGTGCGTGCTGCACGGGGCGCGCTTCGACGTGCGTGACGGGCGCGCTTTGTGCGCGCCGGCCTACAGCCCTGTGCCCAAGTTTCCGGTGAAGCGCGAGCACGACGCCATCTGGACCCGCGACGACCGGGATTGAGGCGGCGCTCCGCCCGGAGAGATCATTCACGGGGCGCCCCGCCAGAGAGCATCAACCCATGGGGTGGATCTATCGGAAGGCCATGAGGACCCTTCCAGGGCGCCCCGTGGCCGCCTCGGGGGGCCGCCACGCCCCGTACATGCGAATCATTATCGTTGATGTTATTCTACGTAACATCTTCGTAACGACTCCGCCCCTCGCGCCATGGCTTCGCCCGCGCCCACCGCCACGCTGTGCCAGCTTGCCCGTCAAGGGTGGCCGCTGCTTGTGGCCGTGCTGCTGACGCTGCTGCTGGGCTGGTCGGCACTGCACGAAGGACGCGACAACGGCCCTGCTGCCAACGGCTGGCAGGCACAGGCTGAAGATCTGCAGCAGGTCATGCCGATGCCGGCCCAGCCGGCGGACGAGTGCCCGCACCCTGCCGCGCCAGCACCGGAGCCGCCGCTGGATGGCGAGGGCACCACGCCCTGTACCGGACTGGCTCCCCCGCGCGCCGCCCTGGTCGTGCATGTTCCGCTGTGGCGCTCCAACGCCCTGCGCTGGCAGCTGCACGATCCCGCACTGCGGTTGAACCCCGGCCACGCACCGCCCGCACCGCACGCCAGCTGAGACGCCCTGCGGCTGTTGCCGTGCGTCTGACGTCATTCGCCCATAGCCGAGCATCGGCTCGGCTCTACAGACGAAGCCCTCCACGTGCCCACGCGCTGCCTGCGCTACGGCTCTCCCCCTTTCCCGATCCACGCCACGACCCATCGCCATGACCTACATCACGTCCCGCAAGCACGCCCCGCGCGTTTCCCTGCTCGCCACCGCCACCCTGGCCGCGGGCTTCGCGCCGCTGGCTGCGCAGGCCGCCGACAGCGCCGACGCCGGCTCCCGCAACGCCACCGAGCTGGACAAGGTGCAGGTGCGCGGCAGCTGGTTCAACCCGTCCTCGCCGAAGTTCACCGCCGAGCTGCTGGACACCCCGAAGTCAGTGTCGATCGTGTCGGAGAAGCTGATCGCCGAAACCGGTGCGACCAACCTGCAGGATGCGCTGCGCATGGTGCCGGGCATCACCTTCGGTGCCGGCGAAGGCGGCAATCCGACCGGTGACCGCCCGTTCATCCGTGGCTTCGATTCGCAGAGCAACGTGTTCGTCGACGGCCTGCGCGACGTCGGCTCGCAGACCCGCGAGATCTTCGACCTGGAGCAGGTGGAAGTGGTCAAGGGCCCGAGCTCGGCCTACGGCGGCCGTGACTCCGGTGGTGGCAGCCTGAACCTGGTGAGCAAGACGCCGAAGCTGAAGAACGAGACCAGCGCCAGCATGGGCATCGGTACCGACAGCTACGCACGCGGCACCGTGGACGCCAACTACGTGCTGGGCGACGGCATCGCCGCCCGCCTGAACCTGATGAAGCACGCGTCGGACATCGCCGGCCGCGACGCCGCCAACGTCAGCCGCTGGGGCATCGCGCCGTCGATCGCGTTCGGCCTGAACGGCCCGGCGCAGCTGATCGCCAGCCACTACCACATGCAGAGCGATGACCTGCCCGATGCGGGTGGCTTCCCCTACAACAATCCGTTCTCCAGCGGCCCGAACGTGGCCAGGAACGGTGATGGCCGCCCAGTGGTGCCGGACCGCAACAACTACTACGGCCTGGTCGACCGTGACTTCCAGCGCACCCGCGCCGACATCAGCACTCTGGACGCCAGCTACGACTTCGGTGGCCACAAGCTTCGCAACATCGCGCGCCTGGGCAACACCAGCAACGACTACCTGTGGACCCAGCCGGACGACAGCAAGGGCAACCCCAACCTGTACGGCACCTTGTGGCGTCGCACCAACACCCGTGCGGTCGACGTCAAGAGCTTTGCCGACCAGCTGGGCCTGACCGGTGCGTTCCAGACCGGCGCGCTCAAGCACAGCTACAGCGCGGGCCTGGAGTACAGCGACGAGAAGATGACCCGTGGCAGCTACCTGATGTCGCCGGGCACCGCCAATCCCCTTGAAAACAGCGCCAACAGCACTCGCTGCCAGGTGTCCGGCGCGGCCACCGGCTACAACTGCACCGACTTCAACAAGCCGAACCCGAACGATCCGTGGGCGGCCGGTCAGATCGTCTATCGCAGCGACAAAGCGCTGGACGTCGAGCAGCGCACCAGGACCACCTCGGCCTACGTGTTCGACACCATCGAGCTCAATGAGCAGTGGATGATCAACCTCGGCCTGCGCTACGACGACTTCCGTACCACCCTGACCACGCCGGTGGCCGGCAAGGCACCGACCCGCGTGCGCAACAGCAACGACTTCCTGAACTACCAGGCCGGCGTGGTGTTCAAGCCGGCCGCCAACGGCAGCATCTACCTGTCCTGGGGCACCTCCTCGACCCCGCCGGGCATGGACGGTGGTGACGGTTCGGACGGCCTGAGCGCGGCCGTTGCCGACCTCAAGCCGCAGGACACGAAGAACCTCGAACTGGGCACCAAGTGGGACCTGCTGGACAACCGCCTGAACCTGACTGCTGCGATCTTCCACACCGTGATGAACAACGCGCGCGTGACCGTCGACAACGGCACCAGCCAGAACGCCGGCAAGAAAGAGATCAACGGTTTCGAGCTGGGCTTCAACGGCCAGTTGACCGAGGCCTGGAGCCTGTACGGCGGCTACACCTACCTCGATTCCGAGCTGAAGGACAATGGCTTTGTCTGTGGCGCACCGGTGGGCCGCACCTGCCCGTCCAACGTCTACGTGCCATCGCCGAACAACGGCAACGAATTCCCGAACACCGCCAAGCACAGCGCCAACCTGTGGACCACGTACCGCTTCCCGATCGGCCTGACCGTCGGCGCCGGTGCGTTCTACTCGGACAAGCAGTACGGTGATGTGGCCAACACCAAGTGGATTGCCAGCTACACCCGCTTCGACGCGATGGCCAGCTACGCGATCCAGGACAACATCAGCCTGCAGCTCAACGTGCAGAACCTGACCGACAAGACCTACTTCACCAAGGCCTATGCCTCGCACTACGCGAGCATCGCCCCGGGTCGCTCGGCCACCCTGGCACTGAACGTGAAGTTCTGATGTAACTGCGCTCCACCACGGCGGCAGGCTCTCCTGCCGCCGTTTTTGTTTCCGGCGATACTCACCCCATGGCAACCCGTACCCCCATCGACAGCGACGCTCTGGCCGCGCTGCTGCAGCACGATCCGCAGGCTGCCTTCGCACGCGTGCGCGACGCCGCGCAGGCCGGACAGGTCGAGGCACAACTGCTGCTCGCGCAGATGCACATGGAAGGCAAAGGCACCGCACAGGACGCCTCGGCGGCACGGCTCTGGTACGAAACCGCGGCCAACAACGGCGCGCCGATGGCGATGAACATGCTGGGCCGCTGCCACGAACTGGGCCAGGGCACCGCCCCCGACCCGGCGCTGGCCGCGGTGTGGTACCGCCGCGCGGCCGATACCGGGCTGGACTGGGGCCTGTACAACCTGGCCAACCTGCTGGCCACCGGCCGCGGCGTGCCGCTGGACCGCGCGCAGGCGCTGGCGCTGTACACGCGCGCCGCGCACCTGGGCCACGCCAAATCGATGAACCTGCTGGCCCGCCACCTCGAAGACGGACTGGAGATCGAGCGCGATCCGCAGGCGGCGCTGGACTGGTACCAGCGCGCGGCCGAGGCCGGTGATTTCCGCGGCCAGGCCAACTACGCCTCGATCCTGCTGCAGGCCGGCCACGTCGAGCAGGCCGTGCACTGGCTGCGGCTTGCACTGGCCCACGGCAGCCCGGCGTTCATGGCGCATCTCGTGCCGGAACTGGCCGCATCGCCGCATCCACAGGTGCGCGCCCTGGTCGCACCGCCGTCCCTCTGAGGAGTCCCGCATGCTGCTGCACATCCCCGACATTCTCAGCGCCGACCAAGTGGCCGACTTCCGCCGCCGGCTGGATGCCGCCGACTGGACCGATGGCCGCGAGACCGTCGGCCATCTGGGCGCGCAGGCCAAGCACAACCAGCAGCTGCCCGAGGCCTCACCGCTGCGCCGCGAACTGGGCGAGATCATCCTCGTCGCGCTGGCCCGGCATCCGCTGTTCTTCAGCGCCGCGCTGCCACTGAAGTACCTGCCACCGCGCTTCAACCGCTACAGCGGCGGCGGCACCTATGGTTTCCACGTCGACGGCGCGGTGATGAACCTGGCCAACGGCGAACAGCTGCGTTCGGACATCTCCTGCACCCTGTTCCTGTCGGCGCCGGACGAGTACGAGGGCGGCGAACTGATCATCAGCGACACCTACGGCGAACATGAAGTGAAGCTGCCCGCTGGCGACCTGATCGTGTATCCGTCCAGCAGCCTGCACCAGGTGCGGCCGGTCACCCGCGGCGCGCGCGTGGCCTCGTTCTTCTGGGTACAGAGCATGGTCCGAGACGATGTGCAGCGCCGCCTGCTGTGGGAAATGGACGGCTCGATCGAGCGCCTGCGGCAGACCGGCGGCGACGCCGAGGCGGTGCTGCAGCTGACCGGCGTGTACCACAACCTGCTGCGGCGATGGAGCGAAGTCTGAGCCCCATCCGGCCAGTCCGCGACATTTTGGCAATCATTCTCATTTGCAACAGATAACAGCTCTCATTACAATCACGCCCCGTTGATGCCGGCCGCTGCCGGCAGACCCCTGGGGACCCCTGCTTGCTGCGCCCGCTTCGCCCTCGCCCACTCATCCATCGCAAGATGGGCACCGCCATGCGCGGCCAGCGTCCTGCGCTGGCCAGCCTGCTGGCGTGGGTGGCGATGCTGGCCTTGCTGCTGGGCACCCTGCCACTGCTGCCACACGGGCAAGCCGGAATGGCCATGCAGATGCCGCTGGAAGAGCGCGGTGGCGAAGCCCCTCTGCTGGAAGAGGCACCGGCCAAGCTGCGCCGCTGTGCTGCAGCTCCGGTGAAATCAGCCGAGAAGGCACACCCGCCGCTGGTGCTGGCCAGCCAATGGCTGCGCACCGAGCTTGAACTCGTACCCGCTACGCCGGCCATGCCCGGCGTGCGCCCGGACTGGCCGCTGGCCGCTCCGGACACGCCCTGGGCCGATGCGCCCGGGCGCCGCCAGCAACGCGGCCAGGCGCCGCCGCTGGCCTGATTCACGGCCCCGCGTGACCGCCTGCGCGGTCGCGTCAGCGCGCCGCTGCCTGCTTCATCCCTGCCGCCCCTGACCGGGCCTCCCCGTGCATGCCGCGCCGTTCGCGCCTGGCATCGCACCACCCTGCATCCTTCGAGGTTACTGCCATGGCCCAGCGCCATCGTGTCCGTTCGTCCCTGCCCCGTACCCTGCTGACCAGCGCCGTGCTGGCGGCCATGACCGCCCCTGCCCTCGCCCACGGTGACGCTTCCGGCGCGCCGCAAACGCTGGACAAGGTGGTGGTCACCGCCTCCGGGTTCGAGCAGAAGGTGGTCGATGCACCGGCCAGCATCAGCGTGGTCAGCCGCGAGGAACTCAGCAAGCGCCCCTACACCAACCTGGTCGACGCGCTGCGCGACGTCGAAGGCATCGACGTCGGCCTGGAGGCCACCGACAAGAACGGCCGCGCCACCATCTCCATGCGCGGCCTGCCGTCCGAATACACCCTGGTGCTGATCGACGGCCGCCGCCAGAGCAATGTCGGCCAGCTGTATCCGAACAACTTCGGTGGCGGCCAGTTCGCCTACCTGCCGCCGCTGGACGCGATCGAACGCATCGAAGTCGTGCGCGGCCCGATGTCCACGCTGTACGGCTCGGACGCGATGGGCGGCGTGATCAACATCATCACCCGACGCAACCAGGACCGCTGGCACGGCGCCGTGACCCAGGGCTTCACCGTGCAGCAGGATGACCAGTTCGGTGATGCGCGCACCACCGACCTTTACTTGAGCGGCCCGCTGCTGAAGGACCGCCTCAGCCTGGCGGTGCGCGGCAGCTACTACGACGCCAAGGCCTCCAACCCGGAGTGGGATGCACTGACCCTGCCCGACGGCAGCCTGTGGGAGCGCAGCATCGGCTTCGGCGGCGGTGGCAAGTCGGTGGCCAACACCAACTGGAATACCGGCGTGCGCCTGGACTTCCGGGTCAACGATGACCACGAACTGTGGCTGGACTACGACGTGTCGCGGCAGAAGTACGACAACAGCGAAGGCCAGACCGGCACGCTGGACAGCCTGGCCAGCCTGTGGCGCGTCGGCAATGCGGTCATCCCCAGCCCGAACGGCAGCGGCACCGTCACCCGCCGCGTGGTGCAGCCGCGCGTGGGCTACACCGCCTACCAGCGCTACGAGCGCGACCAGCTGTCGCTGACCCACCAGGGCCGCTACAGCTTCGGCACCTGGCAGACCTCGCTGACCCGCAGCAAGAGCAGCAACCTGGGCCGCTCGCTGCCGCTGACCCTGGACGAGCGCGCCAACCTGCAGACGCTGTGGAATGACGTCTGCCGTCGTACCGGTGCCGCCAACAACTGCGCGGCCGGCGGTGGCAATGCGCTGACTGCGCTCAATCCCAGCGAGATGGCGCGCCTGCAGGCGTTCCTGCCGCGTCCGCTGCGCACCATGGAACTGGAAGGCTACGTGCTTGACACGATGCTCGACCTGGACTTCGGCGCGCACACGCTGACCGTTGGCGGCCAGTACAACGACACCGACATGATCGATGGCGTGTTCGGCATGGATGGCGCCGGCTACCGCAGCAACACCAAGCAGAAGCACCGCATGTGGGCGCTGTTCGCCGAGGACAACTGGGCGCTGACCGATACCCTCACCGCTACCTTCGGCCTGCGCTACGACGACCACAACGTGTTCGGCAGCCATGTCAGCCCGCGCGGCTACCTTGTGTGGAACGCCAGCGACGCGTGGACCTTCAAGGGCGGCGTCAGCACCGGCTACAAGACCCCGCGTCCGGACCAGCTGTTCCCGGGCATCACCGGCTTCGGTGGCCAGGGCGTGCTGCCGCTGGTGGGTTCGCCGAACCTGAAGCCTGAAACCAGCACCAACTACGAGTTGGCCGCCTACTACGAGGGCCAGCGCTGGGGCTTCAACGTGACCGGCTTCTTCAACAAATTCGAGGACAAGATCGCCAGCGGCGGCACCTTCCCCAACTGCGAAGTGGCGCCGGCCGGCAGCGGTTACTGCGTGGACATCGGTCCGGGTTGGGCCGCGCTGGGCTACAGCACCTTCACCCAGAGCGTGAACATCGACAAGGCTGAAACGCGGGGTGCCGAACTGGCCGCCCACGTCGACCTGCTCGACACCCTGCAGCTGCGCGGCAACTACACCTGGACCAGGAGCGAGCAGACCAGTGGCGCACAGAAGGGGCTGCCGATCAGCGGCACCATGCCGGCAAAACACATGGCCAACGCCAGCCTCAACTGGCAGGTCAACGAAGCGGTCAGCCTGTCGCTGATCGGCGAGGGCCGCTACGACCGCTACCGCGACACGCTGCTGGACGCCAACGGCGCCAGCCACACCCGCTACTACGAGGACTACACCATCTTCCATCTCGGTGGCAGCTGGAAGGCCACGCCCTGGCTGACGGTGAACGCACGGGTCAACAACCTGCTCGACAAGGATTTCGTCTCGCAGTCGTGCCTGTTGATCAGCCAGAGCGAGTTCAACTGCGTGGACGACTACGCGACCAAGGACCAGCGCCGCAGCTACTGGATTTCGCTGAACGCGAAGTTCTGACCGCCACGCACCGGTAGTGCCGGCCGCTGGCCGGCAATCCGACGTTGTTTCCCGGAACCCCGGTAGTGCCGGCCGCTGGCCGGCAATCGCCCTCCAGGGATACAGAACGACACGCAATTGCGAGCTATTCTCATCAATGATGTAATGGGCAGTCCCCGTCCGCCTCGAACCGTGCCGTGAGCCGTCCTGCCTCTTCCACCGTGCAGCAGCAACAGAACCGTGGCTTCTGGCTGCGGACGCTGCACCAGTGGCACTGGATCAGCTCGGCGGTGTGCCTGATCGGCATGCTGCTGTTCGCGGTGACCGGCCTGACCCTCAACCATGCCGCGAAGATCGAGGCCAAGCCCGAGGTGCAGAACCAGCATCTGGAGCTGCCGGCCGAACTGCTGGGCCAACTGGGCACCCGCGAAGACGGCAACGCGCCGATCCCGCGCCCGGCGCGGCAATGGCTGGATACACAGCTGGGCATCGCCATTGGCGGCCGCCCGGCCGAATGGTCGGCCGAAGAGATCTACCTGTCGCTGCCGCGCCCCGGTGGCGACGCCTGGCTGAGCATCGACCGCGAGACCGGCGCGGTGGAATACGAATCGACCTCGCGCGGCGCGGTGTCCTACCTCAACGACCTGCACAAGGGCCGTAACGCGGGCCCGGCGTGGGGCTGGTTCCTGGACCTGTTCGCCGTGGCCTGCCTGGTGTTCTGCATCACCGGCCTGTTCCTGCTGCACCTGCATGCGCGGCAGCGGCGCATGACCTGGCCGCTGGTCGGCCTCGGTCTGATGATCCCGCTGCTGATCGCCCTGCTGCTGATCCACTGACTTTCCTTCGTTTCCGGAGCCGCCCCATGCGCGTCACCCTGACCATCGCCCTCAGCGGCCTGCTGGCCACTTCGCCGGCCTATGCCACCACGCTCGACATCAACGTCGAAGTGCCCAAGCTCAACGTGGCCGAGTACCACCGCCCGTACGTGGCGGTGTGGCTGGAAGGCGCCGACCAGAAGGTCGCGGCCAATCTGTCGGTCTGGTACCAGCAGACCAGCAACAGCGAAGGCCACGGCACCAAGTGGCTGCCCGACCTGCGCCAGTGGTGGCGCAAGAGCGGCCGCACCCTGCAGGTGCCGGTGGACGGCGTGACCGGCCCGACCCGCCCGGCCGGCAAGCACGCGCTGTCGTTCAACGACAAGCAGCCGGCACTGAAGCAGCTGGCCCCCGGCAACTACACCCTGGTGGTCGAGGCGGTGCGCGAAGTCGGCGGCCGTGAACTGCTGAAGATCCCCTTTACCTGGCCGGCCACCGCCGCGCAGAACGGCAAGGCGCAGGGCGCCACCGAACTGGGCCAGGTCACCCTGTCCGTCAAACCCTGAGAGGGGACGGAGGGGATTAAGTCGTAATCCCCTTCTCCTTGCCGCATCACCCCGCATCCACTGGAGTCCTCCGCATGAAGCGCACGCTCGTCCTCGCCGCCGCCCTGGCCGCTGCCCTTCCCTTCTCCGCCCTGGCCCACAAGGCCTGGCTGCTGCCCTCGCAGACCGTGATCGCCGGCAACGCACCGTGGATCACCGTCGACGGTGCGGTCTCCAACGACCTGTTCTACTTCAACCACGTGCCGCTGCGCCTGGAATCGGTGGTGATCACCGCGCCGGACGGCAGCACCGTGCAGCCGCAGAACGCAGCGACCGGCAAGTACCGCAGCGTGTTCGACATCGAACTGAAGCAGCCCGGCACCTACCGCATCGCGTCGGTCAATGACGGCCTGTTCGCCACCTACGAGCAGAACGGCGAGCGCAAGCGCTGGCGTGGCAGCGTTGCCACTTTCGGTGAACTGCCGAAGGATGCGAAGAAGCTGGAAGTGAGCCAGTCGGTCGGCCGCGTGGAGACCTTCGTCACCAACGGCGCGCCGAACGACACCGCGCTGAAGCCGACCAACCGCGGCATCGAGCTGGTCGCGGTCGGCCACCCGAACGATCTGTTCGCCGGCGAGGAAGCCACCTTCCGCGTGCTGGTCGACGGCAAGCCGGCCACCGGCCTGGAATTCGAGATCGTGCGTGGTGCCACCCGCTACCGCAACGCACAGGACGAACTGAAGGTCACCAGCGATGCCAAGGGCGAGATCAAGGTGACCTGGCCGGAAGCCGGCATGTACTGGCTGGAGACCGGCACCGAGGACAACAAGACCTCGGTGAAGCAGGCCGCCAAGCGCCGCCTGAGCTACGTCGCCACGCTGGAAGTGCTGCCGCAGTAATGTGGACCGCGATGCCGGGCAGCCCCGGCATCGCATCTGCAGCACACCACCATGACCGATCCCCAGCTCGACATCGCCCGCCTCGGCGGCACCACCATGGGCACCACCTGGAGCGTGTCGCTGGTTGCGCCGCGCCAGCGCGACCTGCACCTGCTGCATGCCGGCATCCAGGCGCGGCTGGATGCGGTGGTCGCGCAGATGAGCACCTGGGAGCCCGGCTCGGACCTGAGTCGCTACAACCGCGCCAACGCGGGCCAATGGTGCGTGCTGCCGGCTGAAACCCGCCAGGTGCTGGCCTGCGCACAGGCCATCGCCGCCGCCAGCGATGGTGCATTCGATCCCACCGTCGGCCCGTTGGTGGCACTGTGGGGTTTCGGTGCACATGCCGGCGAACGCCGCCAACCCGATGCCACCACCGTGCAGGCCACGCGCGAGCGCTGCGGTTGGCAGCGCCTGCAATGGCGCAGCGATGCGCTGCTGCAACCGGGCGGACTGGAACTGGATCTCTCTGCGATCGCCAAGGGGTTCGGCGTCGATCACGTGGCCGCCTGGCTGCGCGATCAGGGTATCGCTGCTGCACTGATCGAGGTCGGTGGCGAACTGGCCGGCTACGGCCGAAAACCGGACGGCCCCCCCTGGCGCGTACTGGTGGAATCCGCACCGGAAGAAGACGCGCACACCGAAACACCACCGCGGGTGCTGGCGCTGGAGGACAAGGCGGTGGCCACCTCCGGTGATCGCTGGCACCAGTACCAGGCCGATGGCCAGGCCTTCAGCCATAGTCTCGACCCGCGCACCGGCATGCCGGTACGCCAGGTCGCCGCAGCGGTCACCGTGGTCGCCGACGATGCCATGCACGCCGATGCCTGGGCTACCGCACTGACCGTGCTCGGCCACGAACAGGGCATGGCGCTGGCCGAACGCGAAGGCCTGGCTGCACGCTACCTGCAGCGTGCAGCAGACGGCCCGCGGGAATTTCTCAGCAGCGCCTTCCAGCGCCTGCTCGACGAGCAGGACGCATGAGCGCACGTCCATCGCGCGCGTGGCTTGGCAACGCACTGGTCCTGCTCCCGCTGGCGCTGATCGCCTGGGCGCTGCTGCGACTGCATCTCGGCGAAGCCTGGTGGCAGGGCGCGCCGCCGGCACGGCAAACGCAGATCGCGATCATCGCCACCGCACTGTATGCGCTGGCCTGCGCCGCACTGCGGTGGCGTGGGCGACCGCGCGACGATGCTGCCTCTGGCGACGTCGCACCGATCCTGATGGTCTGGTCCAGCCAGACCGGTTTTGCCCGCGAACTGGCCGAACGCAGTGCCGAGGCATTGCGCGGTGCCGGCGTGCCGGTGCGTGTGCGCGGCCTGCATGAGGTCGACGCCACGCTGCTGGCCGACAGCCAGCGTGCATTGTTCATCGCCAGCACCACTGGCGAAGGCGACCCACCCGATCATGCGCTGCCGTTCCTGCGCGGCGTGATGGCCTCACCGCCTGCGCTGCAGCACCTGCAGTACGGCGTGCTCGCACTGGGCGACCGCAGTTACGGCCACTTCTGCGGATTCGGCCACCAGCTCGACCAGTGGCTGCGCCAGCACGGTGCGCATCCGCTGTTCGATGCGATCGACGTCGACAACGCCGATCCGGCCGCGCTGCGCCATTGGCAGCAGTTGCTGGGCCAGCTCGGCGGCGGCGCCAGCGAACTGCCCGACTGGAGCCCGGCCGAGTACCAGCCGTGGACGCTGCTGCAACGTGAGCATCTGAACCCGGGCAGCCCCGGCGGCGCGGTGTATTGGCTGCGCCTGCAGCCCCCGGCCGATGCAGATGCGCAGTGGCAGGCCGGTGACATCGCCGAAATCGGCCCGCAGCATGCACCGCACACCGTGCGTGCCTGGCTGGACGCACAAGGCTTCGATGCGGACATCGCGCTTGATGACGGGCAGACGTTGCTGGCACGCGTTGCGCGCTCACACCTGCCCTCATTGGTTGCTCCGGGTGATCTGCCCGCATTGCTGGCGACCCTGCAACCGCTCCCGCATCGCGAGTACTCGATCGCCTCGGTGATGGCCGACGGTGCGGTCGAGCTGCTGCTGCGCCGCCAGCTGCGCGCCGACGGAACACCCGGCATCGGCAGTGGCTGGCTGTGCGACCACGCGGCCATTGGCGAGCCGGTGCAGCTGCGCCTGCGCCGCAACGACAATTTCCACGGCGTCGCCGCCGAGGTACCGCTGCTGCTGATCGGCAACGGCACTGGCATCGCCGGCCTGCGCGCACACCTGCACGAACGCGTGCGCAGTGGCGCCCGCCGCACCTGGCTGCTGTTCGGTGAGCGCACCGCCACGCACGACTTCCACTTCGGTGAAGAACTGCAGGCGATGCTGGCCGACGGCACGCTGGCGCGGCTGGATGCAGTGTTCAGCCGCGATGGCGGTGCGCATCGCTACGTGCAGGACCGGTTGCTGGCCGAAGCGGCAACGCTGCGGCAGTGGGTGGATGAAGGCGCCACGATCCTGGTCTGCGGCAGCCTGCAGGGCATGGCCCCGGCGGTGGATGCGGTGATCGAACAGGTGCTGGGTGTTTCGGGCAAGGAAGCGCTGTTGCTGGCCGGTCGTTACCGGCGCGATGTGTATTGAGGTTGCCGCATCCACGCATGGCGTGGATCTACTGAACGCACCGACGCCTGCGAACCGCCTTCTGGTGGGTGCGAACCTTGGTTCGCACCATGACGCAGCATTGGCGGCCGTATCCACGCATGGCGTGGATCTACTGCGCGGCGTGTCCAGGCATGGCAACTACACCCCAGTAGATCCACGCCATGCGTGGATTGAGCCACCGGCGCCCAGGAATCATCCCGCCGCCGCACTGACCCGTATCGCCAACAACTCGCCACCGCCCTGCAACGCGTGCCGCTGACGTTCGCCGGCCGCCAACCACGCGGTATCGCCGGCCTGCAGCGGCGGCAGGCCACTGTCGGCACCGAACGCCGCCTGACCGGACAGCAGATGCAGCGCCCAGGCCACGCCCGGTTCGCAGAAGAAGAACATCGCGCCCACCAGTGGCCGGTGCAACAGTTCGGCCTGCAGCAGCTCGCGCTTCCACATCAGGTTGAAGTCGTGGGTGGTGCCATCGACCAGTTCACCATGCAGGGTTTCCTCGCCGGCAAAGCGCACCCGTCCATGCGGCGGCAGCACCTCGGCCACACGGCCACCGTCGAAGCGCAGGCGCACACCATTGCCCTGCAGCAGCACCAGCTCGCGCTCCACGCCGGGGAAGGCGGAGAACGCGGCGTCCTGCTCGATCTCGGCCACCGACAGGCGCAGCGCCCAGTCATCCCCCTGCGCAGGCATGCGCAGGATCTCGCGGGTCCAGCCAAGTCCATTCCGCCAGCGTTCGCGGCGGTAGTCCAGGCGGGAGATCACCTGGCTCGGAGTGTGCAGCAGGGAGTCGATGTTCATCCGCGCATTGCATCATGCCGCGCGCCGTCGTGCATCACCGCGTGGCGAGCGTGCCCTGTCCACCGCACCCGCCGGCCAGCAGCTGCGAGTGCTTCAGCCAATCCTGGTCGGGGTAGTAAGCAAACACCATCGTGCCACCACGCAACGCATCGATCAGCGGCTTGGCCACCGACAGCCGCACCGCCGGGCAACCCAGGCTGCGTCCCAGCCGCCCCTGCAGCTGCGCGGTAGCCGGGTTCACGTACGGCGCACCATGGATGACGATCGCGCGATCGCGCGCGCGGTCATTGAAGCCCGGTTCCAGGCCGGCCAGGCGCAGCGAATATCCATTGCCGCCCATGTAGGTTTCCTGCGCGGTGAACGCGCCGAGGCTGGACATGAAACTGCCGTCGCGGTTGGAGAAGTGCTCGGTGCGGTTCTCGCCGCTGTTGCGGCCATGCGCCACCCATTCCTCGAACAGCAGGCGCTGGTGGGCCAGGTCGAACACCCACAGGCGCGGCTCGGTGGACGGGCGCGAGTAATCGATCACGCTGAGCCGATCACCGTTGATGCCCAGCTCCGGCCGCTGCAGCGCGCAGCGCATGGCGCGCGCCGCCAGCTGCAACACGTGGCGGTCGGCCTTGGGCGCACTGCGCGACAGCAGGGCAGCCAGATCATCGGCAGAGGTGGCGAGGGCGGGCGTCTGTGCCAGCGCCGGGGCGCTGGCCGAGGTCGCCAGCAGGCCGAACGCGGCCAGCCGGCACAGGCGGGATGCAGTCATGGGCACAACGAGGGGACTCAGTTGCCCTTGAGGGTGGACCCTGGCGGCTCGGATTCCAAGACCGGCTGCATTCCGGATTCAGCCGGGCTTGGGCGGACCGCCGGCAGCGAGGTCACCAGCAGGGTCGTGCCCGGCACCAGCACCTGGTACAGCTGGCGGGCGAAATCGGCCGGCAGCGCCATCGGCAGCGAGGGCGTGGCCAGCAGGTCCGGCGTGGCCTGGGCGCGGTCCTGGCCCAGCAACGGGTAGGCCGTCCACTGGTGCAGGCGCTGGTTCACGTCCAGCGGGCTGGGGGTGTCGCTGTAACCCTGCCCCATCACGAACAGCGTGGTCCCCTGGAAGGCCGGCAGCGCGTCCGCCTTCAACGGCGACTCGCCGATCATCACGCCATCGCGCAGCACGTACAGGCGCTGGTCGTGCAGGCTGACCAGGATGCCGACCTGCCCGGCCGGGGCCACGCTGTCGTTCCACCACGCCTGCGCCGGCGCTCCGCCCTCTGCCTCCGGCAGGGCCTGCCCACGCGCATTCACGGGTGCCAGCACCGACGGATAGGCCAGGGTCATCGGCGAGCTCTTGGCGTCGGCCACGACCACGGTATCGCCACGCTGGGTTTCGCTGAACAGCTTCTGCGCGAAGGCCTGCGGCAGGCGCACGCAGCCGTGCGAGGCGGGATGCCCGGGCAGGCTGCCGCCATGCAGAGCGATACCGTCCCAGGTCAGCCGCTGCATGTACGGCATCGGCGCGCTGTTGTAGAGGTTGGACCTGTGGTCCTTGTCCTTCTGCAGGATGGTGAACACGCCGGTCGGCGTCTCGTGCCCGGCCTTGCCCGAGCTGATCGTGGTCAGGCCGATGGCGATACCGTTGCGGTAGACATAGGCGCGCTGCTCATCGAGGCTGACCACCAGCACGATCGGGCCGGTCGGCGAGATTTCCGGATGCCACAGGTATTCGCCCGGCTTGAGGTCGGTCGGTCCGCGTACCTCGGCGGTGGCCGCAGCGGCAGCTGCAGGCTTGGCGGCCGGCGTAGGCGCAGCGGCGTGGGCCTGCAGTGGCAGGGTCAGTGCCAAGGCGAGCATCAGGGTGGTGGGGCGGTGCACAAGCATCCAGCGGGGTCCTTTCCATGCGGAGCGGCCACCGTACACCATCGGCCCGTGGTGGCCGCGGCAAAACCAGGCGCCGGAAATGAAATTGCCCGGCGACACAGCCATGTGTCGTACCGGGCAATCGTTACGTCCTTGTCGGCCTGCTGCCGCCCCCTCGCATCCTGCGCTGTGGGGGTAGCGTTGCATCCTGCACGCGGCCGCGTCTGTCCTGTTTGTATCTCAGCCCCTTCCACAGGTCTGTGATGCCACCATCCTGGTGAGTGGTGCCGCGTCCTGCGGCGGTCGGTGGTCACGGGCGTCCTGTCCGTGACCGGTGAACCAGCGTCCTGCCGGTTCCGACGATTCCTGCTGTCAGCGCCTCGGTACGGTTCGCACCGGTACCGATCCGGGTACCGGATCCGCCGGCAACAACCTGTTGCCTACGGTGATCCGCTGTCGATTCCGTTCGACGATGGCTTTCCCTATCCCCTTCACCTGCGCCAAGTCCTCGACGCGATGAAACGGGCCGTGTCTGCGCCGGTGCTCGACGATCGCCTCGGCCTTGGCGGCTCCGACCATCGTCAATCCCTGCTGCAGCGCCTGGGCATCGGCGCGGTTGATGTCGATCGGTTCGGCGGCACGCGCCCCAGCGATCCACACGACCAGCACCAGTGCCCTCAACACGACACTCCAAGGCACGACGTGTATCTCCTTGTGATTCTGGACGTCCCGACCGGCAATCCCGTCGGTAGGAACAGTGTCCGTCACCACATGCACACAGCCTATCGGTTTCCTGGATTTCTAAAAGCCAGCCAAATACCCGACGTGATGTAGGAAAAACCCTACCCGTGGCACAGGCGTAGAATGGCGGGATCAGCCCATGCAACCGGAGTTTCAGATGGACAGCGCCAAGCTCGGCCAATTCGTCAATGACAAGTGGGACAGTGAAATCGTCCCGCAGTTGGTCGACTACATCCGCATTCCCAACAAGTCGCCGATGTTCGACGCCAATTGGGTGCAGAACGGCTACATGGAACAGGCGGTCACGCTGATGGAGAACTGGGCCAGGGCCCAGCAGCTGCCCGGCCTGAAGGTTGAAGTGGTGCGCCTGGAAGGCCGCACCCCGCTGATCTTCCTGGAAATTCCGGCCTCCGGCCCGGAAACCGGCGACGACACCATCCTGCTCTACGGCCATCTGGACAAGCAGCCGGAAATGACCGGCTGGGACGACGATCTCGGCCCGTGGACCCCGGTCCTGCGCGGCGACAAACTGTATGGCCGCGGCGGTGCGGATGACGGCTACGCCATCTTCGGCTCGCTGGCCGCGGTGCTGGCGCTGCAGGCCCAGGGCCTGCCGCACGCCCGCTGCGTGGTGCTGATCGAAGCCTGTGAAGAATCGGGCAGCTACGACCTGCCGGCCTACGTCGACCACCTGGCCGACCGCATCGGCAAGCCGTCGCTGGTGGTCTGCCTGGATTCGGGCTGCGCCAACTACGACCAGCTGTGGTGCACCACCTCGCTGCGCGGCCTGACCGGCGGCAACTTCACCGTGAAGGTGCTCAACGAAGGCGTGCATTCCGGCGATGCCTCCGGCGTGGTGCCGTCCAGCTTCCGCCTGCTGCGCCAGCTGCTGTCGCGCATCGAGGACCAGGACACCGGCCGCATCCTGATCGACGGCATGAACGTGGAAATCCCAGCCGAACGCCTGGAACAGGCCAAGCGCGCGGCCGAAGTGGTGGATACCGAGATCTTCGAGAAGTTCCCGATGGTCGACGGCCTGCGCCCCATGAACGAGGACCTGACCGAGCTGGTGCTCAACCGCACCTGGCGCCCGGCGCTGTCGGTCACCGGCGTCGGTGGCATGCCGCCGCTGGAATCGGCCGGCAACGTGCTGCGTCCGCAGACCTCGGTGAAGCTCTCGCTGCGCCTGCCGCCGACTGCCGATGGCAAGACCTGCGGCGAACTGTTGAAGGAAGCACTGCTGCGCGACCCGCCGAACGGCGCGCAGGTCACCCTGGACCTGGAAAAGGCCTCCACCGGCTGGAACGCACCGGCCATGGCGCCGTGGCTGACCCAGGCCATTGACGACGCCAGCCAGGCTTTCTTCGGCAAGCCGGCGATGTACATGGGCGAAGGCGGCTCGATCCCGTTCATGGGCATGCTGGGCGAGAAGTTCCCGGGCGCGCAGTTCATGATCACCGGCGTGCTCGGCCCGCATTCCAATGCACATGGCCCCAACGAGTTCCTGCACATCCCGATGGGCAAGAAGGTCACCGCCTGCGTGTCCAAGGTGATCAGCGAGCACTATGCCGCCAGCCTGCGCGGCGAGACCAGCGGTTCGCCGGTGGCTGCCGACAGCGGCACCCGCCACGGCGACCACGGCTGCTGCTGATTACGGCACACCGTGACGGACGCAGCCTGGCCTTGCTAGGCTGCGTCCACCCAAAGCGGAACACATGCACATGAATGGTCTGTTCGGCAGCAGCAGCTGGCTGTACATCCTGCTGGTCGGCTTCGTCGTCGGCCTGCTCGGGCGCTTCTTCATGCCCGGCAACAACCGCATGGGCTGCCTGCTGACCATCGTGCTGGGCATCATTGGCGCGCTGGTGGCCGGTTGGTTCGGCCAGTACATGGGCTGGTACGCTCCCGGCGAACCGGCCGGTTTCCTCGGTGCGGTAGTGGGCGCGGTGGCCGTGCTGGCCGTCCTGCGCCTGTTCAGCGGCCGCCGCTGACCCCGTCCCTCCTTCCCCCCTGCTCCCGACGTTGGCGCGCCCGGCGCGCCCGGATATGCCCGCATGACCGAACCCGCCTCCGATCCCCAGCGCAGCGCGCAGCGCCTGCAGTGGGCCCGTACCCAGCTCGATGACGCCAACGCGGTAGTCGAACGCGCTTCGGTGGATGCCGGCATGCGCAGCTACTGGCGTACCACCAGCACGCGCGGCAGCCACATCGTGATGGACGCTCCGCCGGGGCTGGAAGATCCGCGGCCGTGGCTGCGCATGCGCGGCCTGCTGCACGACAACGGCCTGCGCGTGCCTGCATTGCTGGCGCAGGACCTGGAAGCCGGCTTCCTGCTGCTGGAAGATCTCGGCGGCCCGACCCTGGCCAGGATCCTCGACGAGCGCAACGCCGATGAATGGTTCGGCCGTTCGATCGAACAGCTGCTGCGCCTGCAGGCGATCCCGGTACCGGCCGACTTCGGCCAGTTCGGCGAAGCGCTGCTGCAGCGCGATGCCGGCCTGTTCGACGAATGGTTCCTGCAACGCCACCTGCAGCTGGGACTGGACTGCGGCGAGATCGAAGGGCTGCAGCTGGTACACCGCCGGTTGATGGACAACGCATTGGGCCAGGCCCAGCTGATGACCCACCGCGACTACATGCCGCGCAACCTGATGCCGGTCGACGACGGCCCCGCGGTGCTGGATTTCCAGGACCTGGTGCGTGGCCCGATCGCCTACGATGCGGTGAGCCTGTTCAAGGACGCCTTCCTGAGCTGGCCGCTGCAGCGCGTGGACGAGTGGCTGGCGCAGTACCACGAGCGCGCACGCGACGCCGGCCTGCCGGTACCCGACCGCGCCACCTTCCTGCGCGATGCCGACTGGATGGGTGTCCAGCGCCACGTGAAGATCCTTGGCCTGTTCTGCCGCCTGCGCTACCGCGACAACAAGGGCCATTACCTGGACGACGCGCCGCGCTTCATCGGCTACCTGGATGAAGTACTGCCGCGCTACCGCGAGCTGGCACCGCTGCAGCAGCTGCTGGACGAGCGCATCAAGCCGGCGCTGGCCGAGCTGGGTGCACCGATGCGCGTGGCCCGATGAAGGCGCTGGTCTTTGCCGCCGGCCTCGGCGAGCGCATGCGCCCGCTGACCCTGCACACGCCCAAGCCGCTGCTGGAAGTGGCTGGCAAGCCGCTGATCGTCTGGCACCTGGAACGCCTGGCCGCACTCGGCGTGCGCGAGGTGGTGGTCAACACCGCGTGGCTGGCCGAGCAGTTCCCTGCAACGCTGGGCGATGGCAGCCAATGGGGCGTGCGCCTGCATTTCCTGCACGAAGGGCCGACCCCGCTGGAAACCGGCGGCGGCATCCTCAACGCATTGCCGGTGCTGGGCGATGCCCCGTTCCTGGTGGTGAACGGCGATATCTGGACCGATTTCGATTTCGCCACGCTGCCGCGCGAGCCGCAGGGCCAGGCACACCTGGTGCTGGTCGACAATCCGGCGCAACACCCCGACGGTGACTACCGCCTCGATACGCAGGGGGTGCTGCACCATGACCGCGAAGGTCCCTGCCTGACCTATGCCGGCATCGGCGTGTACCGTCCTTCGATCGTGGCCGACTGGCGCGCGGTGATCGGCGATGCGCCGGGCAGCGAGCGGCTGC
Organism: Stenotrophomonas sp. Sm10; assembly: GCF_030985515.1. NCBI lineage: Bacteria > Pseudomonadati > Pseudomonadota > Gammaproteobacteria > Lysobacterales > Lysobacteraceae > Stenotrophomonas > Stenotrophomonas sp. Sm10. The sequence goes on along the minus strand of NZ_JAPTFO010000032.1, from coordinate 13,017 downwards.
CGCCGAAGTTCTCGGTGGTGCCGCTGCAGAAGCATTTCATGGCGCAGGGGTTGATGACGGGGCAGCACCATCGCGGGCGTTGGACCGATGTGGGTACCGTGGATCGCCTGCGCGCGCTGGATGCTGAGTTGGCGGCGAACGGCTGAGCCCCTCGTGGCTGGACTCATTGAAAGCAGAAGCCGTGCTTGGCCGGTCGGCGTGGGCTGCGCAGGGGACGCTGCAAGTCCCCCTCCGGGGCCCGGCCCAGCCGCTGGCGGCTGTGCGTTCAGGCGCTTGCGAAGCAGTGCTTCGCAAGCAAAGCGCCCTCACCCCTGTAAGCTCGGTCGCCGCATCCATGCGGCTCACGCCCCTGCGCAGCCCACGCCGACCGGCCTCTGACAGTTTCCGTGCGCGTCCAGCCACGGAAAAGACAAAGAAAATCAAAAGCGGATCGCTTCGCTGCGCTCGCTCTGGTGACGGCCAACGGTCGTCACCCACCAACAGCAGTCAGTAGTCAGGAGTGCAGTGCGCAGTCCCGGCAGATCGCGGGAACCTGTCGAAGGCGGGGTGGGTCCGGTTGCGGGGGCGTGAGCGCCATGGATGGCGCGATCGAGGCTACATGGACGTACTTGCGCCGTCCCCCGCAACCTGAGCCACCCCGCCTCCCCTCAGGAAGCCAGCCTTTGAAGTTGACGTTGACGTTGCTTCGGCTTCGGCGGGTGCAGGGCGCAGCCCTGCAAACAAACCCCACCCTCAGTAACGGGGCCGGCCTTCTTCCAGCACCTGGCGCAGGAACGGCACGGTGATCCGCCGCTTCGCCGCCAGCGATTCGCGGTCCAGCCAGTCCAGCAGCGTGATCAACCCACCCAGCTCGCGCCCGGTGTGCGACAGCAGCCACTCGATGGCCGCTTCGTCGATGGCCAGGCCGCGTCGCAGCGCGCGCTCGCGCAGCACCGCAGCACGACCTTCCTCATCCAGCGGCTGCAGCAGCACGCGCACGCACTGGCCCAGCCGCGAACGCAGGTCCGGCAGTACCAGGCCCAGTTCTTCCGGCGCCTTCTGCGCCGTGTACAGCACGGTCACGCCTGCTGCACGCGCGCGGTTGTGGAAATCAAACAGCGCGATCTCGTCCTCGCGGTTGCCGGCAACCTCGTCCAGCCCGTCCAGCGCCACCAGTTCGCGTGCGTCCAGCCCGTCGAGCGCTGCACGAACGCGGCCGGCGGCGCTGGCCAGTGGCACGTACGTCGGCAGGCGCCCGGCCTGCTCGGCGCTGGAGCACGTCGCCAGCGCCTGGTGGGTCTTGCCGGTTCCCGCAGCGCCTTCCAGGTAGACCCAATCGTGGCTGGCACCGACCGCGATCGCGCGCAGCTGCGCCAGCGCGCCATCCGGCGCGCCGATGAAGGTCTCCAGGCGCTGGTCCCGCGGGTAATGCAGGGCCAGCGGCAGTTGCGGCACGCCCATCACTTCAGGTCGGGGCCCTTGTCGGTCGGAACGATGATATGGGGGGCGTCGACCACGCCATCAAGCACGATCGCCGGCTTCTCGCCCACGTACAGCTCGCTCTGGCGGTAACGCTGGTGGGCATAGCGCAGCAGCACGTTGGTCACCGCCGCCACCGGCAGCGCCAGCAGCATGCCGAGGAAGCCGAACAGCTGGCCGCCGGCCATCACCGCGAAGATCACCGCCACCGGATGCAGGCCGATCTTGTCGCCGACAATGCGCGGGGTCAGTACGTAGCTCTCCAGCAGCTGGCCCACGGTGAACACCACGCCGACCAGGATCAGCAGCTTCAGGTCGAAGCCCTGTGCCTGCACCAGCGCGGCAATCACCGCCATCAGCACGCCGGTGGTCGCGCCCAGGTAGGGGATGAAGCTGATCAGGCCGGCAATCAGGCCAATCAGCAGGCCCAGCTTGAGGCCTACCAGCGACAGGCCGCCGGCGTAGATCACGCCCAATGCCAGCATCACCAGGAACTGGCCGCGGATGAACGCCCCCAACACCTCGTTGGACTCACGCGCCAGCGCAGTGATGGTGCCGATGTGGTTGCGCGGAATCACCGAGGCCACCCGCTCGACCAGCTTGTCCCAGTCGCGCAGGAAGTAGAACGCCAGGATCGGCAGCAGCAGGATGTTGACCACCCAGGTCACCATCGCAAAACCCGAACGCGAGACGTAGCCCATGAACGTGGTGGCGACGCCGCCGGCCTGCTGCCAGTGGCTGCGCACCCACTCGATCAGGCGGTCCGGATCCAGCCACTGCATCACTTCCAGGCCGGTCTTCTGCTCGAACCAGGGAATCCCCTTTTCCATCAGCCACGCCTGCGCCTGCGGCGCGACCGCGATCAGGGTGGTGATCTGGCGCTCGATCATCGGCACCAGCACCAGCAGCAGCGCCACGATCACCAGCACCATCGCCGCGAACACCAGCACCACGCCGGTCATGCGCGAGCGGCCGGTGGCCTCGATGCGGTCCACCAGCGGGTCGCCCAGCCAGGCCAGTGCCAGCGCCAGCACGAACGGGGTCAGGATCGGGGCCAGCAGCCACACCACCCAGCCGACCAGGCCGGCGAACAGGATGTACTTCAGCCGGCGCAGGAACTGCGCGATTTCCGCTTCCGGGGTCAGGGTCATCGCAGGCGGTACTCATTGCTGACCGGTGCTGCGACCGGGGCACCGGTGGTGTCGTCGATCGGCGTCGGCAGGGCCGGCAGCGGCGCGCTCGGCACCAGTACACCGTTGTCGCCCAGCATGCGGTTGAAGCCGGCCAGGCCGGTGGTCATCTCCAGGCTCAGCTCCAGCTGGCCGGCCGAAGCATGCAGCGGGGTGACGTTGCGCACCACCGGCACCTCGCGCAGGCCGGCGGCCAGGCGCAGGTAGTCGTCGGCACTGTTGATGCCGGTGACCACCACGCGGTAGGTTCCGGCCTGGCCGACGGCGGCGCCGGCCTTCGCATAGCGCCTGACCAGCGCATCGGCGGCGCCATCGGCGCCGGCCGCCATCGCCCGCATGGCGTTGGCGTCCTTGCTGGTCCACTTGTTCAGCTCACGGCCGTTGTCGACGAACACCCAGTCCGCCTGCCAGCCGCCGTTGGCGCGGTAGAGCTTGCCGATCAGCTGCATCGGCGGTGAGTAGCGCGAGGAGGCGCGGGCCACGGCGGCACTGTCCTGGCGCCAGATGGCACCGGCCAGCGCCTGCTCGGCGGCACCGCCGCTGGGCAGGCCGAGCTTGTAGCCGCGCTCGATGGCGCGGTTCAGCAGTGGGCGGGCGGCATTGGCCTGCTGCACGCTGACCAGGCGCGGTCCGCTGCCGTCATCCACGGCCAGCCACACCACCGGCTTCGGTCGCGGCTGCGGCCACAGCGGCAGGCCCAGCGCCGAGACCAGCGAATCGACGTCGTCCTCGCGGAAACGGGCCACCAGCAGGGTCCGGAAGCTCGGCGCGCCGCTGGCGCCTACGCTCTGGTCCTGCTTGTAGTCGTAGCTGGCCACGTAGTCCTTGGCATTGCGCAGTGCCTGCACCACACCGGGGCGCGACATCACGTTGCGATCACCGGACAGCTTGCCCAGTACCACGCTCAGGGCGCGGGCCAGGGCGCCGTTGCGATCGGCTTCGGCTTGGCTGTTGACGGGCACTTCGGCCTCGTACGCGCCACTGGCGGTGGCGACATCACCCTCGGTGCGAAGGCCGCTCTGGGCCATCGTGGCCACCGGCAGGCTCAGCGCAAGGAGCAGGGTCAGAATCAGGCTGCGGCGCATCAGGACATCCATTGGCTCGACGTATCCGGGGGAATTGTTGCCCGAATACGGCCTTTGCGCCAATGCGGCCTGTTAAAATCGCCCGTTCAACCCCTGCCAGCGCCGACGCCCGTGACCAACACCCCGTCTTCCGCCCCCTCCCCCCTTACCTATCGTGACGCGGGTGTCGACATCGACGCCGGCAACGAGCTGGTCGAGCGGATCAAGCCCCTGGTCAAGCGCAGCTTCCGGCCGGAAGTGATGGGCGGCCTGGGCGGCTTCGGCGCCCTGTTCGACCTGTCCAACAAGTACCGCGAGCCGGTGCTGGTGTCGGGTACCGACGGCGTGGGCACCAAGCTGAAGCTGGCGCACCAGCTGAACCGCCACGATACGATCGGCATCGACCTGGTCGCCATGTGCGTGAACGACGTGCTGGTACAGGGTGCCGAGCCGCTGTTCTTCCTGGACTACTTCGCGACCGGCAAGCTGGACATCGACACCGCCGCGGCGGTCGTGGGCGGCATCGCCAACGGCTGCACCGAGGCCGGCTGCGCGCTGATCGGTGGTGAAACCGCTGAAATGCCCGACATGTATGCCCCGGGCGAATACGACCTGGCCGGCTTCACGGTGGCCGCGGTCGAGAAGAGCGAGCTGAAGGACGGCGCCAGCGTGGCTGCCGGCGACGTGCTGATCGGCATCGCCTCGTCCGGCCCGCACTCCAACGGCTACTCGCTGGTGCGCCGCATCTACGACCGTGCCGGCCGCCCGGCCGATCTGGAGCTGGAAGGCGGCGTGAAGCTGGTCGATGCGCTGATGGCGCCGACCCGCCTGTACGTCAAGCCGATCCTGGCGCTGCTGAAGTCACACGGCGAGGCCATTCACGGCATGGCCCACATCACCGGTGGCGGGCTGACCGAGAACATCATCCGCGTGGTGCCCGACGGCCTCGGCCTGGACATCCAGGCCTCGTCCTGGACCCTGCCGCCGGTATTCCAGTGGCTGCAGAAGGAAGGCGCCGTGGCCGACAGCGAGATGTGGCGCACCTTCAACTGCGGCATCGGCTTCGTGCTGATCGTCGCGCCGGACCAGGAGGCTGCCGTGTCCGAGGCGGTCAGGGCGCAGGGCCTGGAGCACTGGACCATCGGCCAGGTGGTCACCGCCGAAGGCGCCGAGCGCGTCCACATCGGCTGAGCCCGGCAACCAGGAGCCCGCATGGACGCAACGCCCCCCCTGGCACCCACCCCGGTACCACCGCCGTTGGCGGCGGTGCCGGTCTTCAGCAGGCAGGACGCTGACCACCTGCGCGCGCTGTCCATCGCCCACTATGTGTTCGGTGGCCTGATTGCGCTGCTCTCGCTGTTTTTCATTCTGTACATCGTGCTCGGCATCAGTGCGCTGAGCGGCCATCTGCCGATGAACTCCGGGGGCCAGCCCTCGTCGCCGGCCGAACAGCGCCTGTTCGGCTGGGTGTTCACGGTCCTGGGGACCGTGTTCGTCGCCGGCGGCCTGGGCATGGCCGCATTCGTCATCCATGCCGGCCGCTGCGTGGCCCGGCGGCGTCGTTACCTGCTGTGCCTGATCGTGGCCGGCCTGCTCTGCCTGTTCGCGCCGCTGGGCACCGTTCTAGGGGTTTTCACCCTGGTCACACTGCTGCGCCCGCAGGTGAAGGCCGCCTTCGATGCAGCTGGCACGGCTGCATGACGATGCCGGGCGCGCCTCCGCCATTGCCACAGCAGACCCTGGCGCAGCTGCAGTTGGCCAGCCACCTGCAGACGCTGAAGGTGCTGTTCTACGCGCTGGCAGGTTTCCACTGGCTGGCCGCGTTGGCCTTCCTCGGTTTCATCGGCCTGGTCGCCAGCTCACGCGGGCTGGCCGATGGCGCGGTACTGGCCACGGTGTACGGGGTCATTTCGCTGTTGGCAGCCGCGCTTGGCGTCGTGCAGCTGCACACCGCACGCCTGCTGTCGCGCCGCACCGGGCTGGCCTGGTGCCAGCGCGCGGCCTGGCTGGCGGTACTGGCTGGCCCGCTGGGCATGGCCCTGACCGCCTATGCCTGGGTGTTTCTGTCCAAGCCTGACATGGCCGCATTGTTCGACCGCGGCGACCACCTCAGTGCCTGAGCCCGCAGGCAACCCATCGCTTCCTCCTGACCGATCCGACATGTCCGCGCCCGCCACCGCCGCAAACGCCACTGCCCGCGGCTATCGTGTTTCACTGCCCAAGAAGCTGGCCTTCGCCGCCGTACTGGCCGTGTTCCTGGTCAGCTGGATCGATCCGCTGTGGCCCGTCGAACAGGCCCTGCACAGCTCGCTGACCGTCGTCGGCCTGGCTGCCCTGCTCTGGGTGGACCGGCGTGGCTGGCTGGGCAATGGCGCCTTCATCGCGATCTGTGGCTTCATCGCACTGCATTGCGTGGGCGCGCGCTGGCTGTACTCCAACGTGCCCTACGACGCTTGGGCACAGGCGCTGGCCGGCTGGTCGCCGAATGCCGCCTTCGGCTGGCAGCGCAACCACTTCGACCGTCTCATCCACTTGTTGTTCGGCGTCTGCTTCACCCCCGCGCTGCTGCAGCTGGCCCGGCATGCCTGGCCGGCGCTGCGCCTGGGCCAGGCCTTCAGCCTGGCGGTGATGACGGTGATGTGCGCCAGCCTGGTCTACGAGTGGTTCGAGTGGGCCATCGCGCTTGCCCTGTCGCCCGACGCCGCCGAGGCCTACAACGGGCAGCAGGGCGACATGTGGGACGCTCATGCCGACATGCTGCTGGCGACCTCGGGCAGTCTGCTGACCTGGCCGTTGATCCGCCGGAGTGCCCGGCAATGAGCACGCCCACCCGCATTGCCGTGCTCGCCTCCGGCCGCGGCAGCAACCTGCAGGCCATCCTTGACGCAATTGCTGACGGCCGCCTGCCCGCCGAGGTTGTCGGCGTGTTCTCCGACCGCCCAGCCGCAGCCGCGCTGCAACGGGTCGGCGACAGCCTGCGCTGGGCGCATGCACCGAAAGAATTCGGTGACCGCGCCGCCTACGAGCAGGCCTTGGGCGATGCACTGGCCGCGGTCGCGCCGGATCTGATCGTCTGCGCCGGCTACATGCGCATTCTCGGCGCCGACTTCGTGCAGCGCTTCAATGGCCGGCTGGTCAACATCCACCCCTCCCTGCTACCGCTGCACAAGGGGCTGGACACGCATGCGCGGGCGCTGCACGCCGGCGATGCGGAGCATGGGGCCAGCGTGCACCTGGTGGTGCCCGAGCTGGATGCCGGCGCCGTGCTGGCCCAGGCGCGGGTGCCGGTGATGCCCGGCGATGACGCCGACAGCCTGGCGGCGCGTGTGCTGGCGGTGGAGCATCCGCTGCTGATCGCCACCCTGCAGCTGCTGTGCGCCGGCCGCCTGGCTGAACGGGAGGGCCAGCCACTGCTGGATGGTCACCCCCTGTTTAGCCCACTGGTCCTAGATTCCGCCGGGAACCTGAACCGGTAACGCCCACGCACACGCCCCGCTGACTGCGGGGCTGGCATCCTGCCCCCCTCCTGCAGCTCCTGTCCTCCATGAAGACCACGACCCTGCTGTCCACTTCATTGCTGCTGTCGCTTGTCGTGCTTCCCGGCGTGGGTTGGGGCCAGGCACAGGCGCCTGCCTCGCCGGTTCCGGCGCCAGCGGTGCAACCGCCGGCCGAAACGACGGCCCCGGCCCTGCCGGCATTGGCGTGGGAACCGCCGCCGCTGCAGCCGTTCAGCGCCACCTACCAGGCCTTCTACAAGGGCAAGGAGGCCGGCGACGCCAGCATGCAGGTCACCCACACCGGCGGCAACCAGTGGCGGGTGGACATGCAGGTGGTCGGCCGCCGCGGGTTCGCCAGCGTGCTGGGACTGAACATCGAGCAGAGCACGGTCTTCGAGGAGCGCGCTGGCACCTATGCACCGCTGAGCCAGAGCACGGTGCGCAAGGGCCTGTTTCTCGGCAAGAAGGCGGTCGGCACGTACAACTGGCAGGCCGGTACCGCGCAGTGGAGTGGCGATGTCGAGAAGAAGCGCGCACAGCCGATTCCGCTGCAGCCGGGCGACCAGAGTGCGCTGCTGATCAATCTGGCAATCATGCGCGACGCCCGCCCAGGCGCCGCGATGCACTACCGCTACGTGGACATGGGCAAGGTCCGCCAGCATGACTACCAGGCCGCGCCGCAGACCGAGAACGTCGAGGTCGGCGACCTGTCCTACAACGCGCTGCGGGTCTACCGGACCAACGGCGGCAAAAATGAAACCATCCTCTGGATCGCCAACGGGGTCCCCACCCCGGTGCGCATCCTGCAACGCGAAGACGGCGAAGACCGCGTCGATCTGCGCCTGATCGAATACCAAGGAGTCTGAGCATGAGCATCCCGACCCGCCCCCTCGCCTGGATCGCGGCCGCTGCCCTGTCCGTGGCCAGCCTGCCGGCCATGGCCCTGCAACCTTTCAAGGCGGATTACCTGGCCAGCTACATGGGCATGCAGGCCAACGGCACGATGACCCTGTCCAACGAAGGCAGCAACAAGTGGCGCTACAGCCTGCAGGTGAAGAACCAGCTGGCCGACCTGAGCCAGAGCACCGTGTTCGAGGAAGTGCGTGGGCAACTGCGCCCGCTGAGCAGCCAGGACCGCTCGGCGCTGCTGGTGAAGAAGCGCAACGTGCAGGCCAATTACAACTGGACCAGCAACCAGGCCACCTGGACCGGCGACATCAAGCCGGACCGTGCCGGCCCCATCGCGCTGAAGGCCGGTGACATGGATGCGCTGCTGATCAACCTGGCGATCACCCGTGACCTGGCCGCCGGCAAGCCGCTGACCTATCGCATGGTCGACGAAGGCCGCATCAAGAACATGACCTACCGCGTGGTCGGCAAGGAATCGATCAGCGTGGGCGGCAAGAGCTACGAGGCCACCAAGGTCTCGCGCGCCGACGGCAACAAGGAGCTGATCGCCTGGATCGTGCCGGAGTTCCCGGTGCCGGCGCGCATGCTGCAGCGTGAGGGCGGACGCGATGCGCTGGACCTGACCATCAAGGCGCTGAACTGACCGGAGATCCACGTCATCCACGCATGGCGTGGATCTACTGGAAACCTGGAGTAGATCCACGCCATGCGTGGATGGACGCCCCGGGAAAAACGCCCGCTTTCGCGGGCGTTTTTCTTACTTCTTTTCCTCGGCCGCAGCGGGCTTGAACTCGGTGCGGCAGTCCACGCGGATCTGCTCGCCGGTGCTGCGCCAGACGAAGGTGCGGCAATGGCGGTTGCCGTCCTGGCTGTCGTTCACCGCGACCGCGTAGAACGATTCGATGATCTCGTCACGCGAGACCGTGCCGTCGCCGTTCCAGTCCATGTCCTTCTGCTCGATGCCCTGGGTGATGGCGATGTTGGCGTACCAGGCATAGCCCAGCCACGCCAGCACGATCAGCACCAGGACCAGCAGCGCCTTGCGGCGCGGGCTGAACTTGCCGCGCAGGATCATGGCACGCGCCGGATGGTGGCGCCGAGCGAAGACAGCTTCTCTTCGATGTTCTCGTAGCCACGATCAAGGTGGTAGATGCGGTCGATGGTGGTCTCGCCGCTGGCCATCAGGCCGGCCAGGATCAGCGAGGCCGACGCACGCAGGTCGGTGGCCATCACCGGCGCACCGCTCAGGTGCTCGCTGCCACGCACGATGGCGGTGTGGCCTTCAACCTGGATGTCCGCGCCCAGGCGCAGCAGTTCGTTGACGTGCATGAAACGGTTCTCGAAGATCGTTTCGTTGATCACGCCCACGCCGTCAGCCACGCAGTTGAGCGCCATGAACTGGGCCTGCATGTCGGTCGGGAATGCGGGGTACGGCGCAGTGGTCAGGTTGACCGCCTTCGGCCGCTTGCCCTGCATGTCCAGGGTGATGGTGTCTTCGGTAGACTCGATCTTCGCACCGGCCTCGACCAGCTTGGACAGCACCGCGTCCATGGTGTTCGGGCGCGCACGGTTGACCGTGACCTTGCCGCCGGTCATCGCCGCAGCGACCAGGAAGGTACCGGTTTCGATGCGGTCGGGCAGCACTTCGTGGCGGCCGCCGGACAGGCGCTCGACGCCTTCAATGACCAGGCGGGCAGTGCCCAGGCCTTCGATCTTCGCGCCCAGCGCGATCAGGCAATGCGCCAGATCGGTCACTTCCGGTTCCATCGCGCAGTTGTCGAGGATGGTGGTGCCTTCGGCCAGCACCGCGCCCATCAGCACGTTCTCGGTGCCGGTGACGCTGACCATGTCGAAGGTGAAATGGCCGCCCTTCAGCCGCTTGGCAGTGGCCTTGATGAAGCCGTTCTCGACCACGATCTCGGCACCCAGCGCCTGCAGGCCCTTGATGTGCTGGTCGACCGGACGCGAACCGATCGCGCAGCCGCCGGGCAGCGACACTTCCGCCGCGCCGAAGCGGGCCAGCAGCGGGCCCAGCACCAGGATCGAGGCGCGCATGGTCTTGACCAGCTCGTACGGTGCAACATGCTGGTTGACCGAGCGCGGGTCGACCACGATCGCACTGCCACGCGACAGCGTGCCCTGGTCGATGGTGACCTTGGCACCCAGTTCGCCCAGCAGCTTGACCGTGGTGACCACGTCGTGCAGGTGCGGCACGTTGGTGATCTCCACCGGCTCATCGGCCAGCAGGGTCGCGCAGAGGATGGGGAGGACGGCGTTCTTGGCGCCGGAGATGCTCACTTCACCGTGCAGCGCAGCGCCGCCGGTCACAACGATCTTGGCCATGTATTCGGGATCTTCTGCGGTTCAGCCGGCTTCGGCCGGGGTCACGGTTTTCAGCGCCAGCGCGTGGATCGCGCCGCCCATCAGGTCGCCCAGCGTGGCATAGACCATGCGGTGGCGGGCCAGCGGCATCTTGCCGGCGAACGCCTCGCAGACCACGGTCGCTTCGAAATGCACGCCATCATCGCCCTGCACGTCGGCGCGGGCGCCAGGCAGGCCGGTTTCGATCAGATTGCGGATGGTGTCGGCGTCCAACGGGCTTTCCTAATAAAATGTGCCTCCATTCTACTTCCGCTGCGTGGCGTCCGCATGGCCGAATCCCTGTTGCCCCCCCGTTCCGTCGACCCTGCCGGCCTGGTCGCCAGTGGCCGCCGCGTGTTCGAGATCGAGCGGCAGGCGCTGGATGCCGTCGCCGACCGCCTTGGCGAGGCTTTCCAGCAGGCCTGCGAGGCGATCCTGGCCAGCCGCGGCCGGGTGGTCGCCACCGGCATGGGCAAATCCGGCCACATCGCCCGCAAGATCGCCGCCACCCTCGCCTCCACCGGCACCCCGGCGTTCTACGTGCACCCTGGCGAGGCCGGACACGGTGACCTGGGCATGATCACCGAGGACGATGTGGTGCTGGCGCTGTCCTATTCGGGGGAGTCGGACGAGCTGCTCATGCTGTTGCCGGTGCTCAAGCGCCAGGGCAACCTGCTGATCTCCATGACCGGCCGCCCGCAGTCCAGCCTGGCCACCGCCGCCGATATCCACCTGGACGTCAGCGTGCCGGCCGAGGCCTGCCCGCTGGCGCTGGCGCCGACCTCCAGCACCACCGCCTCGCTGGCGATGGGCGATGCGCTGGCCGTGGCCCTGCTCGACGCACGCGGCTTCACCGCCGACGATTTCGCCCGCTCGCACCCGGCCGGCAGCCTCGGCCGCCGCCTGCTGCTGCACATCACCGACGTCATGCATAGCGGCGAGGACCTGCCCAGCGTGGGTGCCGACGCCAGCCTCAGCGAGGCGCTGGTGGAAATGAGCCGCAAGCGACTCGGGATGACCGCCGTGGTCGACGCCGATGGCGTGCTGATCGGCCTGTTCACCGACGGCGACCTGCGCCGCGCGCTGGACAGCGCGCTTGACGTGCGCACCGCGAAGATCGCCGACGTGATGACCCGCAACCCGCGCACCATCGGGGCCGACCAGCTGGCCGTAGAGGCCGCGCGGCAGATGGAAACCCAGAAAATCAACGGCCTGATCGTGGTCGATGACCAGGGCCGTGCGGTAGGCGCCCTGAACATTCATGACCTGTTGCGGGCCCGGGTGGTTTAACCGACAGTCCGTAGACCCCATTCAGTCTGTAATGCCCCACCCGACCCCACCGAGCCTGCTGCCCTGATGCCCTGGTCCCCGCTGCCCGCCTTCCCTGCCCACCTGCATGCCGCTGCGGCCCGCGTCCGCCTGGCCTGCTTCGACGTGGACGGCACCCTCACTGACGGTCGGCTGTACTACGACAAGGAAGGGAACGAGAGCAAGGCGTACTTCGTGCAGGATGGCCTGGGCCTGAAACTGCTGCAGCAGCACGGTATCCACCCCGTGCTGATCACCGCGCGCAACAGCCAGTCCGCGCTCAAGCGCGGCGCCGACCTCGGCATCGACACCCAGATCGCCGTGGGCGACAAGCTGGCCAGCGTGCAGGCGCTGTGCGCGCAGCACGGCGTCGGCCTGGAGCAGGTGGCCTTCATGGGCGACGACCTGCCGGACCTGGCGCCGCTGGGCGCGGTCGGCCTGGCAGTGGCCCCGGCCAACGCCCACCCGTGGATCGCCGAGCGCGTGCACTGGCAGACCCGCGCCGACGGCGGACGTGGCGCCGCCCGCGAACTGTGCGACATCCTGCTGGCCGCACAGGGCCACGTGGATGCGGTGCTGGCGAGGTTCGGCGCATGAGCCTGCCGACACTGAACTGGCGCACCCTGCTGGGCGTCGGCCTGCTGCTGGCGGCGCTGCTCAGCAGCTGGGCCGCCCTGCGCAACCGCGACAAGGGCCCGGCCAACGACAGCCAGGAGCCGGGTGTGGACTACGTTCTGCACGACTTCCAGATCGTGGCCCTGGATGAGCACGGCAAGGAGTCGACCACCCTGCGTGCGCCGCGGCTGGAGCGCCAGCGTGGCGACCAGACCATCAACATCGCCACGCCGCTGTTCGAGATGCCGGACAAGGATGGCAAGCACTGGACCCTGCGTGCCGAGACCGGCTGGCTCAGCGCCAAGGGCGACCAGATGAAGCTGCGCGGCAATGTGGCCGGCGACAGCCCGGCCGATCCGGGCGTGGTGCCGACCACCTTCCGCACCGACCATCTGGACGTGTTCCCGAAGGAGAACCGCGCCCGCACCGACGCCCTGGTGACCATGACCCGCCCGGGCATGGAACAGTCCGGCGTCGGCTTCGAAGTGGATTCGAAGAACAACACGTATCATTTCCTCAGCCAGTCCAAGGGCCGTTACACGCCCAAACGCTGATTCCGCCGCCAGCCCGCGACGTCTCCGGACAGGCGCAGGGCCGGCAGCCCCACCCTCCGCC